>JABHOU010000538.1 GCA_018695085.1 Opitutia bacterium
ATGCTCGAATTGAACGAAATGGCCAAAAAGAAAAATCTTAAGGTCGGAATCGGGCTGATGTGTCGGCATAGCCAAGCCCGCCGCGAATTGTTTTCCCGTATCAAGGACGGCGAACTGGGCGATATACTCGCCCTTCGAGCCTATCGCATGCAAGGTCCTATCGCCTCCTGCTTCACCGGCAAAAAACCAGCCGACGAAAAGGAGTTGATGTTTCAAATACGCCGCTTCCACAGCTTTCTCTGGCTGAGCGGCGGTTCCTTCAGCGACTTCTTCATTCACAACATCGACGAGTGCTGCTGGATGAAGGATGCTTGGCCGGTCAAGGCCCAAGCCCAAGGCGGTCGCCATTATCGAGGCGACAGCATCGACCAAAACCTCGACAACTACACCGTCGAGTACACCTACCCGGACGGAACCAAGCTTTACCTGCACGGCCGCAACATGGCTGGGTGCTACGGCGAATTCAGCAGCAACGCCCATGGCACCAAAGGCTATGCCCTCGTTTCCGGACCTGGCGGTCACCGATCGCAAGCCAGAATACATAAGGGTCAAGGACCGGACAGCGAAGTTGCCTGGATGTTCGGTCAACAAAAAGACGCTCGACCTCTGCGAGAAACCAACCCGTACCAAGACGAATGGGAACATCTTATGGACGCCATCCGTAATAATCGACCATACAACGAGGTGGAACGCGGAGTTGCTGCCAGTACGGTGACTTCTATGGGTCGCATGGCCGCCCACACCGGGCAGGAAATAACCTACGACCAAATGCTCAATTCAAAACACCAGTTCGGTCCGGGAGTGGAAAAGCTTACTCTGGAATCGGACTCTCCTCTTTTAGCCAACGCCGAAGGCATATATCCCGTCCCCGAACCGGGCAGAAAGAAATCGCAAGAATATTAAGCCTGAAACAGCGTCTGAGACTTCATTCAAAAAACGAGACAGGATCGAGAAACTTTTTCGAAAAGCGAAGAGTTCAAAAAATATTTCGACATTTTTTTCGAGGGAAATTACAGAGGAACAAGGGTTTCTGAAAACACCTCAACTCCGACACCGAAAGATTTTTTCAATGGGAGTTGACGAGCTCTCTTTTACTCTCCTATAGTGGAGTCTTCCAAGAGAGTTTTGGGGTAGGCTTTCTTGGTTTTAGGCCCGCCCTTGGTTGCAACCGGGGCGGGCCGTTTTTATGTCCCGATTAAGTGCCATTCCTTACCTAGCATGGTTTTACTGGAGGTAAAAAACTCCCACTCAAGAACCCGCAAGATACTGAACTCCAATTAATTGCAAGTATATTGGATTTTCTATTCTGCTCGGAAGTCACCCTTGAACTCTTGACGAAAGGATCATCCATACCCTTTCTGTCAGTTATGAAAATATTCTCTGTTATCCTTCTGGCAATCAGTACCCAAATAAACTCGACCCATGCTGACGAGAAAAAGCCCAACATCCTCTGGTTGATCACCGACAACTGCAACCTGGACTTCGGCTGTTTTGGGATGCAGGGAGTACACACCCCTCACCTCGATCAATTGGCCACACAAGGAGTTCGCTACACCCGGGTTTTTTCCACCGCTCCGGTTTGTGCCCCAAGTCGTTCTGCCTTCATGACGGGCATGTACCAAACCTCTGTCAATTTACATCACTTTCCCGACCATCGAGACGATGGTTTTAGACTGCCCGAGGGCGTAAGACCACTCACGCATCGGCTCAAAGATGCAGGCTACACCACGGGCTCCATCAAAAAAATGGGAGAACAGGTGGTAGGCTCGGGTAAACTCGACCTCAATTTCGTGAATGAAGGGAAAATTTTCGAAAGCACGAATTGGGACAACATCAAGAAGAGCCAGCCCTTCTTTTTACAAGTAAACACCCCGGAAGCCGAGTACGACATTTACGATTTCAGGACCAACCGCCCTGAGCGCATCAAATGGTGGGGGGAAGACGAGCACGTGGCGTATGCCAAACCCGATGAGGTGGTGCCCCCGGCCTACTTCCCCAAACACAAAACTTCAAATGAAGAGTGGGCCCGATATCTGAACTCGGTTTCGAATATGGACCGACGTGTCGGCATCGTTTTAAAGGAGCTCAAAAAAGAAAATCTTCTCGACGATACGATCATCATTGTTTTTGGCGACAATGGCCGCGTCGACCATCGCAGCATCCACTGGGTTTATGACACTGGCCTTCACGTTCCCATGATCATCAAATGGCCCAAGAACTTTCCCATGCCCGAAGGTTTCAAGCCCAGCACGGTAAATGAAGAGGTTATCAGCCTGCTCGATTTGCCAGCCACCACTCTATCATTGGCCGGCATATCTCGTCCTTTAGGCATGCAAAGTCGCGTTTTCCTCGGGAAAAATCGGGACCCACAAAGAAGATACGCTTTCAGCGCCAGAGACCGTGTCGACGACGTTCCCTTTCGCCTGAGATCAGTTCGTGGCAAGCGCTACCACTACATTCGCAATTACCAACCCGAGCTCAACTTTGGCACCTACGTTAACTTTTACAAAGAAAAGTGTTTCCCCGTTCAGCAAGTTATGCGCGATCTTTACAAAAGAGGGAAACTCGACCCGCACCTCATGCCGCTCTTCACAGAATTCAGGCGCGAGCACCTCTTCGACACAGCAGCCGACCCCAATGAACTGAAAAACCTCGTCGACTCCAACCATCCGGAACACCTGAAAGCTCTCACCGAAATGCGAGCAGCACTGGACACTTGGATCAATGAAACGGGGGATTTGGGATGGCAAAAAGAGCCTCCTGAAAAGATAGAAAAGTTTCGGGCCGTGATGTACGACTGGTTCGGCGCCCCCGATTGGTATCCTTATAAACCGAAGAAATCCTCCTCTGCCCTGGAGAAAATAAACCAAGGCCGCATCATCGAAGACTGATTTGAATGGCTTGGAGCACCTTATTGGGCGAGGGAAAGGAAATGCACGACTGGTTCGGCGCCTCCGCGTGGACCGATAAAAAGTAAGTTATGCGCATTTCTTTGAAAACCGCCTCGTTATCCAAAGTTGCCATTCCATGGCTTGTAACCATGCTGGCATTGGCCGGTTGCCAATCGATCCCCGTAGAGCATTCCCTGTTCACCGCAAAGGAGTTGAGGTTCGACGATTTCTTCGCGAAGCCACATGGCATTCCCGAGACCGGCGAGGACCAAGGCGGCCAATACGCGGAGTATTCCATCGAGGATACCTCCATGCGCTTCACCGAGTCGATTTTTCCCGAGAAGCGCAAGCGATGGAAGTGGTGGCAACGGTTTCTCAACCATCTGCATGGGCTCCACAAGTTCGATCTTTGGAAAGGGTACGGGGTGGACGGCGGTTTCCCCGACACCTTATTGTCCGGCTTGGAGATCTCGGATTCCTCCGCCAGCTACCTCTTGCCCGATGAAATGGTAACTGATCTCGGGAATCCCAATATCGAGCGCGTCCGGACACGCCGAAAGGGGAACCAGATCGATCTCGCCATGTGCAACAGCGACGGGGCCGGGGGGCACTTCGTCCTCTACCAAATAGACTTGGCCAAAGCAAAGGCCCGCCGATACGTCCGGGAAGTCATCGATGACGAATTCACCCGCACTCACGACTGGACGCAAATCAAGAAGGTACAGAAATCGAAACCTGGGAAAGGGGTGGGTACCTATGAATTAATCCAAAAACTCGAGGACCAGGCGACTGGTGACATCCTAACCAAAAACACCCTCAAGATGGTGCTGCGTGAAGATGGCGTGGCCGAAGCATGGGACGACGACAAAAGAGGTGGGGACGGCAAATGGATCGTCAAGGGAGGGGAAGTTCGACTAACCGATCCTGACGGCGAAGTCATTTGTTTCAAAAGACAGGACAACGGCGACTTGAGAATGTTTCGACTGGAAAAGAAAAACGGTGAAATACAAATCTTGCCCAAGGACAGGCCAATCACTTGGAAGAAAACGAAATGAACTTTGCTTGTAATGAAAATCATGCTGTCTCCCTTTTGCTTTGGGCCGTCGAGGTCAATCAACCTAACTTCAGAAACTATGTCTCGTATGATGGTAATCGAAACGACCTCAGTTGCCATGATGATCCCATCAGAAATCCAAGAGCCGGGAGATTAATTTGCATGCAAAACGGCATGCGTTCTTGCTCCTGAGATAAAACTCTCCCACACTTTCAAATCCCCAAGAAAACCCGCACCCTCTCTCATGAAAAAATCATACTCTTTTCTTCTGCCTGCCATCTTGGCTTTTTTCGCAGTCGCCTCCGTTGCCTCGGCCGCAGTCAAGTTGCCCTCTATCCTCGGCAGCCACATGGTGCTCCAGCAAGGGGAACCCGTCCCCGTCTGGGGTTGGGCCGATCCCGGCGAGGAAGTCACCGTCACCTTCCACGATGCCAAGGTTTCCGCCAAAGCAGGCAAGGACGGCAAATGGCAAGTCGACCTGCCCGCCTCTAAAGCCAATGCAAAGGGAGCCGACCTCGTGGTCAAGGGTTCCAACGAAATCAAGTTTACCGATGTCCTCGTCGGTGAGGTCTGGCTTTGCTCGGGACAGTCGAACATGGAATGGACCGTCTCGCGGTCTACAAATGCCAAGGAGGAAATCGCCAACGCCAAGCATCCGCTCATCCGGCACGTCAAGGTGCCGCACAAATTGAGCCTTACGCCGCAAGACGACGTGCAGACCGGCGGATGGCAGGTCTGCAGCCCCTCAACCGTGGCGAACTTCACTGCAGTCGGTTATTTCTTTGGACGCCACCTCCATCAGGAAATCAAAGTGCCCATCGGGTTGATTGGTTCCAACTGGGGCGGCACACGCATCGAGCCATGGACCCCGGCGGAAGGCTTCAAGGCCGTCCCCGCGCTCAAGGCAAGCCATGCCGACAAATTGGATCAGTTTGCCCAAGGCAAGCCCGGGCGCGGAACACCCACACACATGCACAATGCCATGATCTCTCCCTTGCTGCCCTACGCCATAAAAGGAG
>JABHOU010000179.1 GCA_018695085.1 Opitutia bacterium
AAGGGTGATTCCCCCACCCCGCATCGAGAAAGTTGAAGTTGAGCTCGAATTTCCCGGTTACCTCGAACGGGCCAACGAAAAAGTCGAGGCACTCACTTTGTCCGTGCCGGAAGAAACAAAGATCCGTTGGAACTTAACCCTCGACCGTCCTGTCCGAGATGCGGTTCTTAATCGGGACGGCGAAGAGCCCAAACCCTTGGAGGTAGCCAAAGGCAGAGAGCTGATGATCACCGAGGTGGTCGATGCCTCGCGAGGATACGACTTCTCTTGGGTGGATCAAGAACACGGGTTCGAATTTACCAGTCCGCGATCTTTTCTCCAAGTGGCATCCGACCAGTCACCCCGGGTGGAATTAATCTCCCCAGAAAGCAATCTTGTCGCCTTGCTCGGGCGACCAGTCGACTTGGTCGTGCGGGCAAGCGATGATCATGGCATCGGGAGTTCTGCGATTATCTACTCGGTAAACTCGCGTCCGGAACAATCGGTATCTCTTGAGACTCCGCTCAAGAACGGCGGCGGCGAGAAAGTGATTGATTGGGATTACAGAGAAGTTTTACCGGACTTGAAGGTCGGTGATACCGTTTCCTTCCTCTTTGAGGTTTCGGACAAATATCCGGATGGCCCGCACCTCGCCCGATCGGACACGCGCAGGATTAACTTTCTTTCCAAGGAGGATTACCTGGAACAAATTCAAAAGAAGAAAGACCGCCTGCTCTCCCGCGTACAGACTGCCTATCGACAAGAGCGCTCTGCCTTTGAAAGCGTGCGTAGCCTCGATCCGGATACGGGCGACTACCTACAGTCCTGTCAGGTCGAAGCGATTCGGCAGGAACTTGTGCGCGAGCAGCTCAATAGTATTGCCGGGGAACTGAAATACTTGATCGATGACCTCGCGGCCAACAACATGTCGGATGAGCCCCAGGCCGATTCGCTTGAGCAAGTCCGATCTAAGTTGCTTGAAATCGCCGATGGACAACTAGCTGACGCTGCTTCCCGACTGCGCCGGCAATCCGGCATCGCTGCAGGAAACACGAAGGAATCTCCTGATCCTTCATCTGCAGCTCGTGCCGTAAACGACGCTGCTCGCGAACTGGGCCGATTGGTTCTGCTCCGGTCCATTGATTCGGCTCAGGAAGTCTATGCCCGTGAAGCCCGCATGCTGGCTCAGGTTCAGGCGTCCTTGCGATGGCGCTCCGTTCAATCGAATTCGCCGGACGAGAGAGTGCCCATCAACAAGGAACAAGGCGAACTGGCCCAATGGACTCTGCGTCTGATTTCGGATCTTCAAAACGGGATACGCTATGAGAAACGCCCCTTGGCCGTTCTGCGGTTGATCCAAAGCGTCAAGGATTTGCAACGCGCCCAAGTCGAAGAACGGATGCGGCAATCGGCGGACTTGATCAAGCAAAACAAACCGGAAAAGACTGAGGTTTTACAGTCCGGGTTGGTCACGACTTTGCTGGATGCTGAATTCAGCGTGCGCCTAAGTGGAGCATACTCGACCTTAATCAAAACCCGGGACCGGATGCGTTCGATCGACAAAGCCCAAAGAATGCTGCGTGAACAGTGCTCCGGTCTGTCGAAGCAAGCCTTTGAGGCCAGTGTAACTGAGAACGGTGAAGCCCAGGCCAAACTTCGCAAACGCTTGCTGTCCTTGCTCCTTCAGACCGTGCCTGCGCCTCGGACAAAACTTTTCGACGAGACTTGGCCTCAGGTGCCCCCGATTCGTGACCTCTTGAAGAAAGCGGACCTGGCAATGGAGGATGCCATGAGTAAATTCGCTGCCAATCAACAGGAAGCCACCATCTCAAAACAGCTCGAAGCAGAGCAGGCTCTCACGAATTTGTCTGAGCTCATAGACAACTGGTCGGTTGAATTGGGGCTTCAAACTCTTGGTCTGAGCACTCTGGTCGCGGTGACAGGCGAACGCCTTGCCTTCATCGAGGAATACGAAGCGAAGGTAGTCGCGCTCTTGGAAGAAACCGATATCGCTGCAATTGAAGAGAGCAACGTCAGTGCCTTGGTCGAAACACAGCTTCTGCTCGTCGATGAATTGGACGCCTTCAACCATGACCTCGCTCAACAAAACGAGTCCGGTGCGGATCAAGACATCCCCCCCCTGCTAAGCCGGATGGAACGCGCCCAGAAAGCGATGCGCAGCGCAGTCATGTTTCTGAAGGCAAACGACGCCGACCAGGCGATCGGTCACCAGGAGCAAGCGGCTGATATTCTGGCCGAGGCGTTTGTACTGGTTACAGCCCAGAATGAACGCTTGAGCTTACTTCAGAGCTTGTTGATGTTTCAAAGATCGGTCGGGTTTGCCATTGGCTACGTGGGAAACATCGTCGCAGAGCAAAGGGACATGATCCTTGCGACCAAGGCCCTCAAGTCAGACGATGCCTCAGCGCTGCTCCCGGCACTTGACAACCTGAGGAGGTGTATTGATGAGGTTGCTCCCCTTTTGGACTTGGTCGCATCGCGACTGGATGCCGGCACTCCCTTGGCTTTTGCCGTCTCCGACCTTGAGGATGCAGTCGCTGCGCTGAAAGACGCAGATAAGCTCGATTCGCTCGATGCTCAGGAAGTCGCCATGGAATCACTGGAGGAAGTGCATGGACTGGTCAAAGCGGTTCAATCGCAGGCTGGTTACGTTGCCGAGATCGTGGAATTCCTCCATGCTGCGATCGCGGATCTCGCAATATTGGAATACCAACAACAAGAATTGGCGCTTCAAGCAGAGGTGACTTCGCCCGATGATGAGAAATACAAGGCCCTTGATCAAAAACAGCGCGCCTTGCTCAAGCTGGCAGCCCAAGAAGGAAAAATTCTTGTTTCGGTGACCGGGATGAAGACGTATTCCGAACCCGCCAAGTTGATGGACAAAGCACTTTCTGATCTCAATTCGATCGACGCGCCTGCAGCGGCTGTGAAAATGACCTTCGCCCAAGAGAAGCTCATCGAGAATGCAGAAGCCTTGTTTGCCATAATCACCATGCTCCACGGATTGCCTGATATCGACGTCTTGGAGCACCGCGATCCCAAGGGGGTCGAGCGATTGGTCGAGGTATTGGCGGTTGCAACTGCCCACAAGAAACTTTTCCGTGATACGAACAAGGCTGAGGAGGAGTCAATGGCAGCCTTGTCTGGGCAACAAGCCGAACTGGCTGACCGTTGCCGGGAACTTTCCAAAGTGGGCGATCCACACCCAATGCTCGAAACTGCGTCCACCCAGCTTGTGGCGGCAAGCACAGCCCTTCGGTCATCCGGTCGTGATGAGGTCAAGCGCCACCAGGAAGCGGCTATGCAGACATTGCGGCATTTCATTATCGAGCAGGCGTTAATCCTGGAAACCGCAGCTCCACCAGCGGTTGCCGAAGATGGGTCCCCGGAAGCCGATGGCGAGGGTAGCGACAGCGAATCGGATTTTTCCGCCGGGTTTATTGCCGACTTCGTGAGCGGAGAAACACCCAAAGATCAGCGGACGGACTGGAAGGTACTGGGCGAACGCAATCGTGCTGCCCTCAACCAGAATTTCGCCCGCGAGTTGCCGTTGGAGTACCGGAGGCTGTTGAAAAACTATTACGAGAGGGTTGCAAAATGAACATTACCAACAATAGGAAATTGCGTTATCTCAAGATGCTTTCGAGCTTGTTCATGTTCGGTTTACTTGCAGCACCGGTTACCGCACAGGAAAAGCCTGCCGATGAAGCCGTTACTCTGGAAGGGCCCTCCACCACGGAAGCCGAAGCTCCCGAATTAACCGAAGAGGCGGAACAGGCCATCGAGCGTGGCCTGAAATTTCTAATCTCCAATCAGAACAAGGACGGTTCGTGGTCTTCGAAGGATTTGGAAAAGGGCGAGGGGTCAGGCTATGCGATCGGTGGTACCAGTCTCGGGTTGATGGCATTCATGGTCGAGGGGCACTTTCCTGGTTTTGGTCAGTACGGCAAGGCTCTCGAGCGGGCGAAGAACTACCTCCTCAAAAGAGCGGAGGAGTCCCCTACCGGAGCCATGGGCGTGAAAATGTATGAAATCGGGCTCTTCACCATCGCAATGTCCGAGCTTTGGGGCATGACCAGTGATCCGAAGGACAACAAGGAGATTCAGGTGGCTCTCGAACGGGTCGTCGAAATTATCTTGCGATCCCAGAACCCGCTTGGGGGTTGGCGATATGCCCCACGTCCGGATGCTGGACAGGACACCTCCGTCACCGCGATGGTCTTCGTCTCCCTCGCATCGGCTCGCGAAGCCGGCGTACTGGTTCCGGCCGAAACAATCGAACGAGTCACCAACTACCTTCGCGATCAAGCCTTTGACGAGCGCAGAGGGGGCTTTGGCTATCAAGGCAAAGGCTACACCATCGCATGCACTTCCGGGGGTGTCTATGCCGCTCAGCTCGCAGGCCACCGGGAAACCGAATGGGTTTCGGCCGCCCTCAATACCTTGGAGAACGATCCGAAAATGTTTTCGCGCAAAGACAACGGACACTTCTATTATTCCCATTATTATGCGATGCAGGCCATGGTTCAGGCCAGCGAGGAACGCTACGCCAAGTGGTATCCCAAAATTCGCGACTCTCTTATTTCCCTGCAGCAACCCAACGGGTCGTGGCAGGAAAAGGAGAAGGATTACCCGCATAAAACGCCTATGGCCATTATCATTCTCGGGACCCCGAATCGGTATATTCCGGTCTATCAACGATAACGCGCGAGCACCTCGAATGACCAATTATTTTATGCAATTCAACCCGCTCGGACGTTCGCTGCAGATTGTTACGCTGTTTGTCTTGGCCATCTCCCAACCGGCAAGCGCCAAGAAGAGTGAAAGACATCTGTTCATACTCTCCGGTCAGTCGAATATGACCGGTGGGCTTAAGGCAGGCTTTTCCAAAGCGGTTGAAGGCAACTTTGGGAAAGACAACGTCACCGTTGCTCATCATAGCAAGTCCGGACGTGGCATCCGCTTTTGGGACAAGGATTATGAGTTTCCCGAAAACTACAGGTTTCCCGGCAAGGGGGTTCCTTCGGAACGAACCAAGTTGCAGCACGGCCAGGAATACGGGCCCTTGATCGAGAAAGCTCGTGAAGCCTTCGACGGCAAACCGTTTGATACCATTACTTTCGTCTGGATGCAGGGCGAGTCGGATGGGAAGCGCGGATTGGGTCCTTCCTACGAAAAAAGCTTTCTGAGGTTGTTGGGGCGACTGAAAACCGACTTGGGACGAAAGGACGTCGCCTTTGTGATCGGCCGCATCAATGACTCCTACGTGAGCGACCCAAATTGGAAGGCCATGCGCGACGTGCAGGTCAAGCTCGCGGAGGATACCGACCATGGGGAATGGATAGACACGGACGATCTCAGCGAACCTGAACACGGCGTACACTTTCCAAAAGAGAATTACGAAAAACTTGGCCGGCGCTTCGCCCAAAAGGCCATCACCTTAATCCGCAAGAAATCCGAACTTAAGTAAATGAAAAGAAGAGGAATCAAAATGAAAACACACTACCCTTCCATTCGTCTGTTGCTCGGACTGCTCCTAGCCGTTGCAAGTTTGCCCCTTTCTTCCCCGGCTCGAAAAAAAGGCCCTGAACCGGTGCTGACCGAACGTGGCAATTTGCTTGAGAAAACATACTCTGACCAACTTGATGTTATAAGCAAAGAGATTTTGGCTGCCCTGCCAAAGATCGATTCGCAAAAGAAAGAGGCTTTTGAAGCCGCCCGGGCAGAATTGGGAGCACTTAAGGCACCGCGTGAGGATGATGCCGAATCCGTTCACAAGGCATACCACTTGGCCAAACCGCTTGCCGAAACCAAGGCGCTTGAGAGTGCCAGACCACTGATTGCCGACACCGCGAAATTGCTCGGTGGCGACGCCTTGGATGGCAAGCTGATGAAAGGTGCGATTCTTCGTCACGGCACGCCGGCTGGTTTGGCCGAGTTCGCTCAACAGAGCGACGAAAACAAAGCCTTGCTCGACAAGCTCTTAGCCGATGAGGCTTTGATGAAGCAGATTCTAAAATCGGGTGGCGCCAACGGCGGCGAGTACGGCGAGGCCATGCAGGTCTACACCGCCATTTTGGAAAAGAGCGAACGCGCCCGCGAAGTCGGTAGCATCTTCCAACGCCTCGCTTTGGGCACCGCTCTCCAGCAGCCGTGGCTTGACGAAAGCAAGAAAGGCAGCGTGAACGGGATTGTCTTTGCCGACAACAAAACCCCGGACGGCCAGGTCGCACGCTACTTACATTATGAAAAGGCCTACCACGCGAAAGAACTGGACCCGCAGTTCAAAGATTTTAACACTTGGGAGTGTCGGTTCATCACGAACGACCCTTACACCAATGAAGAACTTACTTGGGCCCGTTCGATGCTTCGCCAGTTCCGACCGGACCACATCTCCAACCCCGATCAGAAATGGCGCTACACGCGCATTGTGAAAAGTGATGTTCCGTATTGCAGCACGCGGCATGACGACTCGCTGGGCTTGCCTCAGCAACAAGCCATCGCCTTGGGCGGGGTTTGCGGACGTCGTGCATTCTTCGGCCGCTTCGTCGCCCGTGCTTTTGGAATCCCCTCCAGGCGATCGGCCTCGACGGGGCATGCTGCAATGAACCGGTGGACGCCCGACGGATGGGTAAACAACTTCGGCGCCTGGTGGTCGCACAACCACTGCGGTCCGCAGGGCGGGCTCGACTTCTACCTGGATTCCCGTGCCCGCGAATTCGAAGAGGACTACTTGCAAGTTCTCAGGGCCCAATGGATCGGAGATGCATTGGGACAGGAAGACGTAAGCCTTCGACAATACGCTCAGGGTGGTGGGTTCTGGGACGGTTTGGCATTCTACGTCAAGCGGGCCGTCGTTGAAGATGCCAATCTTGAGCAGGAAGCTGCGGACGCCGAATTGGCAACCCTCTCCGCAGAAGAAGCCCGTCTGCTTGGTGAGTCGGACGAGGTTTTGGGCGATGGGGAGATTCAGGAGATTGAAATCCCCGAGGAGGACAAAAAGATATTAATTGCCGGAGATGGAACGATGACTGTTCCTGCGGTTGCCTGCACGGGGCCAAGGAACAACACCGACAAGGTCGTTTTTCTGGACAGCTGGGACGGTGGGATGCAGATCCACTATCAGCGTCTGGGCGGCCGCCCCGAGCTTTTAAAGTATACGGTGGAGGCTCCGGCGGCGGGGAAATACGAACTGACAATGAAAGTCTGTACGGTTTCCAAGCCAGCTCCTGTCATTGCCCGCCTCAACAGGCGTACACTCGTTAACAAGACGCTCCCTTACACCAAGGGAAGTTGGCAGCGCACCGAGCCGGAAATCATTGAGTTGCGCGAAGGGAGAAACACGATTCAGCTCACTTTCCGGGCACCGAACCGTGGCGTGAGTATAAAAGATTTTCAACTCAAGCCCGTAAAATGAACGTCTGCCTGAAGTGATTTTGAAAGAGCTTGATATTATGAAGAGAATTTACCGATTCGTTGCCTTTTTTGTTTTGGTCGGTTCCAGCTTATTGCAGACTTCCCTTCTTGGACAAAATTCGGGAGAGGCAATCCCGAGCGACGAGATCGAGGAACTCAAC
>JABHOU010000539.1 GCA_018695085.1 Opitutia bacterium
GACGACGATTTCCTGCATCCGGTCTCCTCGTATCTGCCCGACCCCGATGCATCGGATGATTCGTACTCTTCGGAAACGGTCTGGCTGGTAAACGAGGCGGTTGCTCGATCCGACCAACGAGTCAAGGTGTTGAAATCCTCGGTCAGTTTGACCCATTCAGGAGGCACTGCAACAAGTTCCGACGAAGCGACCGGTGCCTATGCCTACTGGGTTGGGGATGAGGGGGGGAAGGCCAAGGCCAGCCTGCCCAAGGCAGCGCTCAATATTGACCCAGAAGATGATTTTCTGGTGAATGCGGGACGTTTTCAAGTGTCGCCTGGTCCATCACTGCCTCTTGCTCAAATTGCCGACGGGATGGACCTCGCCAACGTCGACCAGTCCATGCTCGGTCGAGTTCTCGACCTTTCGCAACTGCAATACGCAGTTCCGGCCAGCGATGATTCCTCCGATTCCTCAAAGGCCTATTTTCACGAATTGACCGCCGATGGCCATGGTGTCCTCTCCGACGCCTTGCTCGGCGGACTCAAGCGAGACCTCACGGCGGGCCTAGGAGACGACAATCAATACGGTTACTTGACGGGCATGCCGATATTTAAAGACTTGATTCGTTTTATTAAGGATTATGATCCAGAGGATTGGCCGTCCAAAAGATGGATTGACGGCCTTTACGACGAGATGAGAATTCTGAAGGGCCCGAAATGGGATGTTGTGAAAAGTTTTTACAGGCTTTTCGAGGATGTGAATTCATACGACCCTTTGAACGCCAGTCTTGCGCCGCGTCCGCTCCCCCTCGAAACTTACCCGAACCGCAACGGTGAATTTTGGACCAGAGTCCCCGAAAATGAAAAAGTGAAGCGCAGGGACTTGCGAATGGAACCTCAGGCACATGCCGTTACGCCACTTCTTCTGGAGGCCAAGGTGGGCCATACCTTGGAAATGATTCCCACCGGCACCTCTGACAAGAAAGGAAAACCTCTGTTTCAACCGCGAATCATCATCTATCCCACCTTGGCCTTGTGGAATCCTTACAATGTGGAGCTTGAAGCCGCGGAATACGAACTGCTTTGGCAGCCGGATCCCAAGTTTTGGGTCTATGCGACCAATGAACGGACAAAGTGGGCAAGGACTGTTAAACGCTACGAAAGGAAAAACAACGTCGGCCCCCTCTGGACAAGCGCAGATGTCATGCACAGTCTATTTCTTGGCTCGAAGCGAGGCCGCAATATATCCTACGGACAAAAACCGGGCCAGGGCGGTGGCGGCACCGACAGCGTCACCATAGGCTCCGGCTTGCGTAGCGTGCCTCGCTCCATGCATCGCAGAGCGTTTTTTCTATATCGCTACGCCAAAGGCCACAAGGCGCACGAAAGCGTAAGCGGGTGGGTGAAGAAAGGCCATTGGCATACGATCCCCGGTCGCATGGAGTACCGCAAACCCTTGCAGTTGCGCACCAACCCCGTACGCATGGCTCCCGGCGAAAAATTGTATTTCACCTTGGATAAGACCAGCAGGTTCAACCCTGCCGATGAACATGTGTTCCATCTCTCCAACCATCTGGCGTTGAACCATTATTTGCATTACAATGTTCCTAGTCAGTTATGCCCTCCCGTTCCCGCTGACGAACCGGTGACTTTCGTCTACACGGGCGGAGGTATCGGCGGCTATTGGCTCGATCCTTTTCAACGGACGGAGGAACAGCAAGCAGCCAACAGGAATCCTCGCGTGCTAGGGACTTCCTTGTACATGGTCAAGGGAGGGGTCAGGTATCCCATAAAGAAGATAAACCGAGGGGTAGGGAGCATGAAATTAGGGAAAAACGGCAGCTATCAGGATTACGGAAGGGCCGATATCGCCGTGGCTGATCCCAGTCGAGTCATTGGGCCTCGAATACAAAATCGCTTAAGTACGTTTCATAATAATCCGGAACTTGTCTTTCTGGAGCACAATCCTCGATCTTTCGTCGATCCTTGGCACCTTGGCAGAGGAGATCAATGGTGGAGAGGGCAAGAAACTGACCTGGAAGATGGCATCGGAGACAAAGATCAAAACGACGGGAAAGGAGTCGTCTTTAGCGTGAGCGATGCCGATGAGAGTCTTTCCGGCGATTCATACTCAGACGGTGGACGAATTTACTATGGTTACCAAGGTCATAGCTTCGACGTGGCCGGATTTCAGAGAGTCTCCAAAAATACTGGTCAGAATCAGTTTCTGTCCCGCACGTCAAGGGTTGCCCTCTTCGACGTGCCGCGCCAGCCTCTCATGTCCCTAGGTTCCCTCCAGCACGTAAACCTATGCTACTTCGGCAACAGCCCGACCTACGCCATAGGCAATTCCTACGCCACCACGCTGATTGGAAGAAACCGCAAATGGAGTCGATTCAATCAGTTGAACACGGAGTCTCCCAGAAAACGGTCGGGGAACGAACACCAAAACACCATCATCGATTATTCCTATTACGCAAATGAGCGGTTGTGGGACGGTTTTTTCTTCTCCACCGTCCCGACCGAAGCATTGGAGACCGAAAAATATCCGCCCTTCGAGAATTTCGATCAGGATTTCGTCGACGCGAGCAAACCTCTTCCCAACCCCAGGATGGTTTATTACACAGGTGTGGACAGGCTCCCCCCCGACGCAGTGTCGGCAGATAGCCGAGCCGGTACCGATGACGGCGGCTTGCGCGATTTCCAAAAGGCTGCGGGTCAGCTTGTCGTCGACGGTGCCTTCAACGTCAACTCGACCTCGGTCGCGGCATGGAAAGCCCAACTGGGCAGCCTTTCTCAAAGCAAATTGCTTATTGGCGACCTGCAGGAATTCAACGAACCCGTTGCCAAGGTCAAGAAAATCCTGGAATTCGAACTGGCCCCGTCCGAATCCGAGTCTCTCTCGTTTCCCTTCCCTCGATTGAGCTTGTCAACGGGCGATCCCGTGAACCCCGAATTGGGGCCGAACGTCGAGCAGGACCATTGGTCTGGCTTTGCCTCCCTTAACGACGACCAACTGCAGCTCTTGTCCGAGGAGATCGTGCAGGAGGTCAAGCTTCGCGGGCCGTTCTTGTCGATGGGCGATTTCGTCAACCGGCGCTTGGCCAACCCCCCCGAAAACCGGATTCTACGTGAATTGCCCAAGAACCGTTGGCCAGACGAAACCGAAGACAGTCGCCAAGGGCTTCGAGGCGCTTTGCAGGCAGCCATTCACGATGCCGGAATCAACGACGGCGGCCTCCGCGAAAAGTATGGAATCGCCCCCCCTTCGCCCGGCGACTACAGGTCTATGATGTCCCGTGTCAATGGCTTGGATTTCGTGCCCGAGAACATTGGTCTCTTCAATGCCTTCGGTTACGTGGCGGCGGGGCTTAACCATGATCTCACCGATCGCCCTAATTCACAAGTAACCTACAACCGTAGAACCAACTGGGGGCTAGGCTCTCATCACAATTCCAAACGAGAGCATTCTCACGGCGAGGCTCCCGACAACATGCTGGCGGCGGCCAACGGCGTAACCGGCGCAATGATGCCCGGTTGGTTGAGTCAGGCGGACGTGCTCACCCCCCTGGCTCCCGTGATCAATACACGTTCGGACACTTTTCGAGTGCGGACCTATGGCGAAATCGAATCAGAAAATTCGGACGTAAAGGTCTGGTGCGAGGCCGTCGTGCAGCGCTTGCCGGAGTACTTGGTCGACGACGGGCGAAACCCCTACGACGGCGATCCTTCTCATGCCCGCCCCATGGAGCCTTACGATGACTTGAACGGGAACGGGGAATATGATTCCGACGAGCCGTTCACCGACTATAATTCCGATGGAGCGCGCAGCTTCGTCGATGATTATGGCGACGTAAAAATGAAAAACCCAGACAACGAGCGCTTCGGCCGGCGTTTTCGCATCATTCGTTTCCGCTGGCTCACGGCAGACGAAGTCTAACCTCCCGCACTCCCAAAATCCGCCCCCCTTATCATGCATTCCCCAAGTCGTTTCTCATTCGGACAAACGTTTGCCGTCTTCCTTCTGGCCTTCGCCTTTCCCGGGATTTCCCACGGCCAAGCCGTCGAGTCTCCCCCGGTCGAAGAGGAGCTGGAGGAACCCACCTTCGTCTTCTCC
>JABHOU010000540.1 GCA_018695085.1 Opitutia bacterium
TGCCACTCGATCGCTATGCGGGCGGCGTAGCGGAGATGATAGTCGTCACTGTTCAGGTAAGGCCATGCGATATCCACTCCCTCAATATTTGGGTCAGGGTGACCGTGGAAGGCTTCCAGCATGTGGCGCGCCTTGCGGGCCTTGGCATGGGAACTCGTGGTATCAAGCTTGGAGAGCGAGGTATCCGCTTTCCCCTTGTAGGACACGCGGTAAAGAGAGGATTGCCCACCGCGTCCACCGACGCAAAAATACATGTTGCCGTCCGGGCCGACGTCGACGTCGGTGAGGGCCAGCGATCCCTTGGTGTTGGAGATGAACTCGCGCTTTTCACCAACGTAGGATGAGCCGTTTGGCGTCAGGTGGATGGAGAACATGGTGGCGAAGGTCCAGTCGCAGATGAAGAGGGCGTCGCGGTAATGGGTGGGAAATTTCGTGTTGGTTCCCGCTATGACGCCGGTGGGGCAACCGGGTCCGACGTCAACGACTGAACCGACGGTATCGGGGAAGTACTTTCGCCATTTCTTGGAGGTCGCGCGCCAACCGCTTTCACCTCCGGAAACCCCGTGGTTGACACGGGTGGGGCGATACCAAGGAGCACCGATGTCCCATTCCATGTCTGCATCGTAGACGAAGAGTTCGCCGTCGCGGTTCAAGGCGAAGTCAACCGGGTTGCGGTATCCCATGTTCAAGATTTCGCGTTCCTTGCCGTCAGGGCTGACCTTGAGTACCCAACCTCCGGGTGCTTTCCCATTTCCATTGTGCCCGTAGGCGTAATTTTGCAGGAGGTAGTCGTCCTTCCAGTTATCCCGGATGCGGGTCTTCTGGTATTTCGGGGGTTGAGTCATGTTTCCCGCTATGACGTAGAGGCTTTTGCCGTCCGGAGAGACCACGATGGAGTGGGGTCCGTGTTCGCCGCCCCCATTCATCGGGGCAATGACTTCAGTAGGTCCCAGATCGCCGTTGGGCAGGACCTTGGCCCGACTCAAGACGCGATTGCCCATCATATAGAGGTGATCGAAGGCGTAGAGCATACCCCATTGGGAGGACTTTACGTTGAGCTTCTTGATCTTGCTTTCGTCGAAGGTCTCGCCTGGCTTGGGAATCTCGATCGAGAAGGTGCCGGCGCCTCCTTGGTCGGAGACGGCCAAACGTCCCTTGTCGTCGAAGGACATAGCTATCCAGGAGCCATACTTCCTCTTGTCTACCTTGTAGACGAGGTCCACTTCGAAGCCCGGAGGTACATTGAGTCCCGTGGACTTGTCCTCGACGGACTTTTCAATGGGAGGGAGAGAGTATTTGCCGAGGAGACTCGAAAAAGGAAGTAGGACAGCGAGGATAACTAATCTGTGAATGGGCATCGTGGAATCTTTTTTTTGTTTTTGATTAAGAGATGGACTGAAAATAGCTAAAGGAGGATGAAATGGTGAACGACTCTTTAAGGTAGAAAATTTGAAAAAACAATCAGAACTGGAACAACGAACTCATATTTTGTTAGTCGGACTTTCTTACGAAAAAATTAATCCTCAAGGTTACTTTTGCGAATCAATAGAGAAAACCTCCTTGAGAAAATCGGCACTGCTCATCTTGGGTTGTTCGTTCTCGGTCACCGACAAGTGGCAGGGAATGCCGACCTTTTCACACTTTTCCTTGAGCAGGCGACCGAAACCGGCGTGGTGGATGCCGTCGCCCTTGATCACAGGAACGGGAGCGGGCTTGCCGTATCGTATCCAGACCGGTGGGTCGTCCTTGGATACGTGGGTGAGAGGAGAGCACTCGAGAGATAGTGCCTTGTATTGATCCCAGTCCTTCATGAGCTGTTCATGGCTAGATGCTCCAACGGTCTTCCAGATCATGGGATGGCGGATGCAAGCCAAGCCAATCTTCTTCTCCAGCAGGAACGGATCGAGGGTGGTTTGTCCACCCATGGCGACGGCCCCACAGACTCGTGATGATTGGCGGAGCACCGGATCCTTGCTCTTGGGGTCGGCCATGTCGTCGTGGTAGGCGAGCCACATGCTCGACGCGGCCCCGGCCGAACCACCCGTCACTGCGATGAGCTTGGGGTCGAAGTTCCACTCCTTGGCCTTGGTGCGCAAAAACTGAATGGCTCGGGCGGCGTCATGAACCGCTGCAGGCAGAAGTTCCGTACCAGCCAGACGGTAGTCGATCGATGCATAGCTGTACCCGTTTTTGAGCTGACTAGGTCCAGTAGTCTCGTGTTTCTTGCCCCCGAGCCAACCGCCTCCGTGGATATGGACGAGGAGTGGAGTTGGCTTATCGGAATCGATCTTCCAGAAGTTGAGCTTCATGTCCTTGTGCGCCCCATAAGAGACATGCTTGAAGGTGGGCTCGAGCTTCTGGGCGAAAAGTGGCGTGAAAAGAAAAAGGAAAAGAATCGGCGTAAAGTATTTGAAGAGCATGGATTTTTTATCTGTTCGAAAAACACCTTAATCAAGCTTTTCCTTGCCTTTCGCATAAGATTTCGAATCCAATGATTACTTCAAGAAGATTGTTTTTTTGAAAAAACCAATTGATTTGCCTTCTGTTCCAGTAAGCCGATGACACATGTCCCGGCTCTCCTGCTTGCTTGTATTCTTTTGTCCAGTTGCGTCAGCGGAAACAGTCCGGCTTCAAAACCGGATGAATCCGGGAAGGTTGCCATGAAAAAGGACGGAACCATCGTTTTGTTGCATGGACAAGGTCGAACGAGACTTTCCATGATGATTCTGAGCAGGCGGTTCAGGTCGGCAGGGTATCAAACGGTGAATTTCCCTTACCACCAGACAATTGATTCCCTGGATGAGATATCCGACCAACTGATCGGTTTCATAGGGAAAAAAGTAAAGACCACCAACTATCACCTGGTCGGCCATTCGCTAGGTAATGTAATCATCCGCAATGCCTTTCAAAAGGAATATCACGACGGTTTGGGAAAGGTCGTCATGCTCGCCCCTCCCAATCAGCCTGCTCATTTGGCCAAGCGTTTGAAAAAGAACCTAATTTACCGGGTGTTTACCGGCGATAGCGGACAGAAACTATCGGAAGAGAAATTCTACCGAGACCTACCAGTCCCGACGGTTCCTTTCGGGGTCATCGCTGGCAACAAGGGACAAAGACTGACCTTTTCGGAACCAAACGATGGGCTGGTGTCCATCGAGTCGACCAAACTCGATGGGATGGCAGACTGGATCCTCCTTCATCATGGGCATACCTTCATCATGAATTGCAAGGATACTTTCGATCAATGCCAGCACTTCATTGAGCACGGACATTTCAAGCAATCCGAATCAGAATAGTTCGGGAAAGAGGAGCTAATTTTTTATCAGGGCGAGTTTCGTTATCCCAGATAAATCAAGTCAGCCTCGAGATCGTACTTTTCCAAGTTGGCGCCAAGAAGGGCTCTTTCGTTAGGGAAAGTCCGGGGGCAGACTTCAACGATTGCATCTTCGTTGATGGCATGCCCCGCGTTTCCGAGCCAGCGCTTGGCCCGTTTGACTTGATCGGCTTGCGAACTTTCCAGAGAGTCGACCCCCGACATGTTCTTTACAGGGGAAAATTCCTCCAACCGGTCAGCTTCGAGAATCAAGGGGTTCTTGGCCAGAGGCAGGGCATCGAAGACGAAAGTCTCGAATTTGACCGCATTGGGTTCTTCGGATGTGACGGACTCCCCGGTTTCGTTCAAGCAAGCGACTTTCTTTTCCGCCCGGTGATAGGGCAATTTGATTTCACCACTGGCGAATTGCTCGATGAAGTCCCGCCGAAGAACGTGAATGGCCGGACTGCCTGCCCGGTACTTGATTCGGCCCTCCGCATCCTTCTCCAAAGCTTTTCCCTCGGGGAGGTCGGAATACTCGATAATGGTTACGCGGTCACCGATGGATACGAAGTTACCCAGTTTCTCAAAGGGCCCGGTCTTGGTCAGTGAGCGACTGGACATATCGGAGCGCTGCAGGTCGTGAAGCCCGATAAGGAGCGGGTTGATTACGCTGACCAAAGGGTTGTCGACCTGGAAGTAGGAGACATGTTCGATTCCTCTTTCGGCCATGTCGGCAACCGAACCCGAATCAATCAAGGCCTTGAGGGATCCACCGTGTCCATTGGGGGAAAGGGCCAAACTGTCATGGCTGGCAAGGAGGAGGTTCCCTTCGAAATCGGTTGCAGGCATCACGCCTTGGGCGAAGAACTTCAGGTTGTCTTGCCCAAGACCATAAAACTCCTGCTCCTCGAAATGGGCAAGGGTGGCTTCCAAGTTCAAGGGACTGCACATGACGTACCAGGGAATGACCACCCCGTATTTTTCGGAAATCCCAAGAAGCTGCTCGGCGAACAATTGAAAGAGGGATTTCCCTTTGATGGGACTGACACCGAGCGTGCCTTTCGGCCCATCGTATCCCAAGCGAGTTCCTTGGCCACCGGCTACCGTGAAGGCGGAGGTCTTGCCAGTCCGGATGAGGCTCTCTCCGTGTTCAAATGCCTGTGCGTAGAGGATTTCCTGCTCGGGAGTCTCGGGGTTTAAGGGAAAGTAGGAGGCCGGCCCATAGTTTTCGGGCAAACCGGTTTCGTCCTTGTTGAAAATGCACTCCTCCAAGGCGACTTCTAGTTCGTTCCAATCGAGAGCATCGACTTGCTTGGCAAGCCAGGGATTGCTTGCCGCCAATACGTTCATGCGGAGCTTGTTTCTTTCGATTACATCCATGTAGCCCTCATCCTTATCGTCAAGGATCCGAACTGGCAATTTTCAATCCAGAGGAATCATTCTTCCTCATCCATACGCTTCTTCAGAAGTTTAAGCTTTTCGTCCTTTTTGTAAAGATACTCCTGCTGGGCGCGATAGGCGTTGCCCCGAGCCTCGACGAGTTTCTTGAAATCGGAATCTTCCTTGAGCGCTTTGCGGGCCTGGTTGCGCTTTTCGGTTATGTCCTCGTTACTCACAAAGAGCTGGGGGTAGTCGAGCTCGAGCTTCTTTTGGGCGCCCTCGGCGACCGTTGTAAGTTTGCGATAGGCCGGATCGTCCAAGTGTTTCTCACGAGCTTTTTCGAGGACTGCCTTTTTGCGGGTATCGGGTTGTTTCTCGATGGCGGGATCTTTATCCACTAGGTATTGATCCAAGGCTCGGTTTGCCCGGAAGGTGGCGAACAGGGTTTTCTTGTATACGGGATCTTCCTGGTGAAGTTTCTTGCGCAATTTCTGGATCTTCTTCTGAAAAGCCTTGTGGGAACTGAAGGCGTCGGGGAAACGATCGACCTTTTCGGCATCGAGGCGCTCGATTTCCCCGACCAGCTTGCGGTAAGAAGGGTCGTCCATGTGGAAGCGGGCGTGCAGGTTTCTCTTGCGGATTTCATGTTCGTCCCGAACGGATTTCTTTACAGGGAAACGGCCCAGCGATTTTTCGATATGGGCAAGGTTTTCCTCCCGGTCGCGGTGTCGGCTGGCGCTGAATACCTGAAGGTTGTCGAAGGATGCACCGGTTTGGTCGACCTGCAGGGCAAAATAGGTGCGTTCCTGATCTATGATTGGGTGCTTGGCATAAACCAGATGCTCGTAGTCGAGGTGAGCAACGACCTGGTCCCTGATGAATTCGATCGTCATGACATACCATTTGCCAGGCTTGAAGTCGTAGGCGCATTCGCTGTGGCGCATGGAAAACCATGGGCCCCGGTCATCCTGCGCAGTCTGAACGAAAAAGTGATCCCTGCGAATGTGGATGACCGTGTTGTAGTTACCGGACGCTCCCGTAACAAGCCGGATATCCCTAGCTCCGTCGAATCGGAATTCGAACCGGATGAAGGCATCTTTGAAATTAGGTTCCTTGTAGAAAAGCCTCTTGTTCTGTCCATGAAATTGGTTTCGGCGCAGGATACCATCCTCCACTTGCCATTCTTTTTGAAAAAACCATTTGTCACTGACCTGACCTTCGGAGAAATGCTCTCCGAAATGAAGGTTGCGGGGGGATGCAAGAAGGGGACGCGAGGGAATACGGGCACCCGTCCGTTCACGCCATGAAACCAATTTACGATGAAGTTCATTCACCCGCTTGGGCTCCGAGGAGGCCAGATCTTTCTCCTCGGAAGGGTCTTTGCTCAAGTCGAACAGTTCGAACTTCTCAGGTCTTGCCGGGTCGAAGTACTCGATCAATTTCCAGTCCCCATCACGTATGGCGCCGGCTGAGACGCCCCCTAGGAAATGGGGCTTGTCCAATGGATAGTGCCAATGAAGAGCCTTTCGCTTGGGAGCGATCTTGGGGGTTTTCCA
>JABHOU010000111.1 GCA_018695085.1 Opitutia bacterium
CAACAAAGTCCTTCTCCTTCCCAACCACGGAGCCATCACGATCGGTGACAGTATTCATGAAGCGTTCTACCTGACCTACCAACTGGTTGAGGCCTGCAAGGTCCAGATCATGACTCAGTCCTGCGCCAATTCAGACTTGGATTACTCGGTCGTTGACGAGCAAACCGTCGAGGAGACCTATCGTATCGTGCAGGACAACTATACGGGGAACGAATTCGGTAAACTGGAATGGGAGGCCGCAAAGAGGAAAATGCTTGTTCAACCTAGTCCTAATTACGCTGAATAAATTTTTTCGTAAGAAAAATTTGATTTAGGACATGTGTCCTTTGAATATGTATGAAAGTCCTCAAAACTTTGATCCGGATTCCATCGTCGAGAAAGTGCTCGGGGGAGAGAAGGATCGTTTCCGCCTCCTCGTTCGGGAGTACGGGTTATTGGTCCGCGGATACTTGGCCGCCCGGGTGTACCACTTGGAAGATGCGGAGGATCTTGCGCAGGAAGCCTTTCTCATCGCCTTCTCCAAACTCTCGACCTATGAAATCGGCACGAATTTCCGGGCTTGGCTCCTGAGCATCGCGAAATTTCAGCTCAACAACCATTGGCGCAAAACCAGTCGGCGGGCCAATGCAATGGATCGTTTCCGTCACGACATTGCCGAGGCCGTTCAGCCTGAGATGCAAAAGGCATCCGACGAGCTTAAGCAAGACAATGTCAGGCGGTTGCTCGATTGCATTTCCAAATTACCCGACCGCACCCGTCATTTGATAAGGGCTGGTCTGGATGGCGTGCGCATGGAAACGCTCGCCGAAGAACTGAATTTAAAACCCAACGCCATTTATCAACTCCGTTACCGGGCCCACCTTACCTTGAGAAAATGCATGGAGCAAAGAACACTCGAATCATGAGCAACTACGACAAAGACTTCCTCGACCTGCTTGCCGCTTGGCACGAGAACAAGACCCTTTCTACCCCAAGGAAGAAGGAACTCCTCGAACGACTTGAGCAAGACGAAGCCTTGCGACTCGAATTGGCCCGTGAAATCGAGATGGCAGGTCTCACACGGGCCGCCCAAGCCGGAGAACCACGTTGGCTTGAGCTTGAGGAGAAACTCGGAACCCAAAAGGAAATCTCACAGGACTTCGAATCCGCAGTGATGAAAAAGCTGCAAACAAAGACTCCCGAATCCGGGAGTAAGAGCATACTCAGCTTTCCCAACCTGGCATGGCTGGGAATTGCCGCCGCTTTGATCTTTGCATTCCTGAACCTTTCAAATCAGGAACCCCTTGAACAAGGAGTGGCCAAGCTCATTCGATTGGAGGGAGTTGCAAAGCCCATGGACAAGGAAAGAGTTATGCAAAAGGGACAGGAATTCAGTATTGAGGAAGGCTTGGTGGAAATGGCTTTTCGCGAGACCGGAGTTCACCTGATCGGCACGGGGCCATTGAACATGACCTTGCTCGGAAACGATCGTATCTTTTTAAACGAGGGTGAGATCAAGCTGGTCGTGCCACCCCAAGGCATCGGATTCGTGGTCGACACACTGGATAGAAAATTCGTGGATCTTGGAACCAGTTTCGTTGTGCAAGCCAGCAAGGAAGGCACCAAAGTTCTGGTCCTCGAAGGTGAAATTGCGGTGGGAGGAAGAAACGACAAACCTAGTCAGTTCATGAGCAAGGGCTCGACGGCCGACTTCGATCGAAACGGCAGCGTGAACCTTCGCTCGCGCGGACCAAGCGGAGTGCCCGAACTCTCCCTGCCTTCCATGACGCCCACCGAAAACTCCCTCACCGGCAAGATTTACGGAATCAAAAATGGAATCTTCCCCGTCACTGCCGACAAGGAGAAGATCAAGAAGCGAGCCATCGTCAGGAATTTCGTCCCCTTGGTCCGTTCCGGCTTCAAAAACCAAGCCAGGTTCAAGAACTTCGTCCAAGGCCGTCCCTTGCGTTTTACCGGAATCGCCGGCACTTACGACAATTTCCCCCTGCGGACGAGCTTGGCCCCTTACTCCGTCGAGAGCGGTTGGTTGGCTTGGTACTCGGGGAAAGTCAAAGCACCCAAAACCGGACGATACCGTTTCTGGGGCTATGCGGACAACAACCTGCTCGTTGCCATCGACCGCAAACCGGTCTTCGAAGGCTCTCGCTACGACTCGCACTTTCAAAACGAACTCAAGGTCCCGCGCAAAAACCATCCCTTCCTTCCATGCCTCAACGCCCGGGCCGGTTTCGCTTCAGGAAAGTGGTTTGACGTCGGTGACGAATCCGTCCGTATCGATCTTCTCTTCGGTGAAACCAGCATGACGATGACTTCGGGGATCTTGTTGGTCGAATACCAAGAGGATTCCTACGAAAAGACCTACTGGGGGCAGCCCAAGTGGCCTCTTTTCCTTACCGAATTTCCCCAAGAGAAGCAATTGGCCGAGCTCGATGTATTGCGGATTCACATGGAGGAAAAGATCAAGGGATCCTTTTCCGTTTCGCAAGATTCGATTTGGCAGGTCGCATCCGATTCCTAAGCTTCCCAAAAGCCTCCCATTGCCTCTCGAGTTCCTGATCGCCCACCGCCCCCTTTCCCCCACCCAAACAAACTTCCAAAACTCATTTATGAAAACCAACTCAACTGCATACGCTTCGCTCATCACTTGTCTTTTGTTTCTGGCAACCGGATTGACTTCCCTCCCCGCACAGCAATTCAATAGTATCTTTAATGGCAAGGATCTCGACGGGTGGATGGGCAAAGATCAATTCTGGAAAGTCGAAAAGGGTGCGATCGTAGGGGAAACGACCAAGGACAACCCCACAAAGGGAAACACCTTTCTTATTTGGAAGGGTGGCATGGTTCAAGACTTTGAATTTTCCTGTATGGTCAAGTTCAAGGGAAACAACTCGGGCGTACAGTACCGCAGTCAACCGGTAGGCAAGCTAGAGGACTTCGTTCTAAGAGGCTATCAAGCCGACTTGCACCCGAAGCAGGACTTCTTCGGCATGCTCTATGGAGAGAAATTCGGAAAGCGCGGCATCATTGCCAAGCGTGGGCAAAAAGTAGATGCCAAGGGAGACAAGGACGTAAAAATTCTCGGAACCGTCGGGGACAAGGCCCAACTCAATGGAGAAGAGTGGAACAAACTCACCGTTCTCGTGGTCGGCAACCGATTGATTCACAAGGTAAACGACATCGTGACCGTGGACGTCACGGAAAACCATCCCGATGCCATTGCCAAAGGACACTTGGGCTTGCAGCTCCATCAGGGCGCTCCCATGAGGGTCGAGTTCAAGGCCATCAAGTACCGGGAGATTTCCGGCAAAGCGAAAAAAAAAGCGCCCGGAGCGAAACCCCGAAAAGAGGCATCCAAACCATCTCCGCGTCCAAAACTTGAATCGCTCGTACGGTCAGCCACTTCTCCCAACCGCATCAACATTGCCGACGGCTTCAAGATCGACCTGCTCTATTCCGTGCCCATGGAAAAGCAAGGATCGTGGGTGGCGATGTGCATGGACGACAAGCAACGCCTGATCGTCAGTGATCAATACGGAGGGATTTACCGCTTACCCATTCCAGCAACCGGCAAGAACGTCGATCCCGCAAGCATCGAGCAAATCACCTACGCCACCGAGCGGCCCGGTATGGGAAGTCCGACGGAAGCCCAGAAAAAGCTTCCCCAAATCGGGCACGCCCAAGGCTTGTGCTATGCCTTCGACAGTCTTTACGTCGTGGTCAATTCCCGCTCCAGTGTAACCGGAGCCGGAGTGTTCCGCC
>JABHOU010000541.1 GCA_018695085.1 Opitutia bacterium
CGAGAACGGACGGAAGATTGGGGAGTCCACCTACAAGGACGGCAAGAAGGACGGGCTTCAGATGTTTTGGTACGAGAACGGGCAGAAGGGGATGGAGGCGGTGTCGGCAAACGGCAAGCTAGTGACATACCGTGCATGGAAACTCAATGGCGAGAAGTGCCCCGTCACCAATTTTAAAGACGGCAATGGTGTTACGGTTTTTTACAACCCAGAAGACGGGACTGAATTTCGTCGCATCACCCACAAAGACGGCGAACCAATCTCCGACTAAAGCAGCCCAAAGGCGTCCCGATACTTCTCCAGCCTAGCCTTGCTTCTAATCCGATCCAGCAAGCACCTCTTCACTTCGCCCCTTTATGCAAAAAATTGTACGGGGTAGGAACGATTATACGGTAATCGCGTTACTGATGTCGCGACCCCCGCCCCCCCTAAAGTGATGCAAAAGACATCAGTAAACATTCACGGACATTGGAGGACTTGTTGTCACTCTTGTTGTCACTTGACCCATTTCGCATAGGGGGATTCAAGCTACTCCCCTCATGTTTACTGGAATGGTGGCGAGACCCGGAATCGAACCGGGGACACAAGGATTTTCAGTCCTCTGCTCTACCAACTGAGCTATCTCGCCTGGGGAAAAGAAAGGCAGAAATAAAACGTCAGAGGCTTGCTTGGTCAACGGGAAAGGTTGCCTGCCGTCGCTTACTTTTGTGGTGGCGTTCTGTAATCGGGCAGAGAGTGGCCCTGTTGAGACGGGTGGAGAGGACTGTTTGGGCTTGTGGGGTCCATCGGGTCATTTGTCGACATCTCGCTGGTTATGCATGAGACAGACATACCGATTATCAAAGATGCAAGGAGAGGGAGAAGTTTTGCTATCATGAATTAATGTTTTCGCAGGTTTCGGGAAAAGTCAAAATACGATTGAAATGTATTTGATATCTTCGCCTCTAATCAAAAAAAAAGAAAGCCGCCCCGAAAATGATTCGAGTCGGCTTAGTAAACAGGTTTGGAATGGGTTATTCCTTTATGGCAATCTTTGCGATCCTGAGAACAAAATTCTGCTTATTCAAAAGGTTCCTTCGATAAATTTAGCTCAATCGTCAGGCTAGGATGTCCTTGATGACATGAGCTTTATCCTCCACTCCGGTGAGGCGAAAATCTAGGCCTTGGAACTTATAGGTGAAGTTTTCTGCCTTGATTCCCAATTGGTGCAGGATGGTTGCATGGAGATCTCGGACGTGAACCACCTTTTCCTCGGCATTGTAGCCGAGTTCATCGGTATTGCCGTAAGACATGCCGCCTTTCACTCCGCCACCTGCCATCCATATGGAGAAACCCTTGATGTGATGGTCGCGACCCGAACCTTGTGCCGTGGGCGTGCGACCGAACTCACCACCCCAAACGACTAGAGTGTCTTCGAGCATGCCGCGCTGCTTGAGATCCTGAATGAGGGCGGCGGAGCCTTGGTCAACTCGCTTGGCCACTCCCGAGATTGCGCCTTTTACGCCGCCGTGGTGATCCCAACCGCGATGGTAAAGTTGAATAAAGCGGACGCCGCGCTCGGCGAGACGACGAGCCAAAAGGCAATTGGAGGCGAAGGAACCGTCTCCGGGCTTGGCTCCGTAGAGATCCAGAACGTGCTTGGGTTCCTTGGCGACGTCCATCAAGTCAGGCACGCTGGTCTGCATGCGAAAAGCCATTTCGTACTGGCTGATCTTGGTGGTGATTTCGGGATCGGCAACGGTGGCGTTGCGAAGAGAGTTAAGCTCGTTGACGGAATCGATCAACGATCGCTGGTCTTGCTTGTTCACGCCAGCGGGGTTGCTTAGGTACAGCACGGGGTCTCCCTTGGAGTTGAAATTGACTCCTTGGTATTTGCTCGGAAGAAAGCCGCTGTGCCATTGCCGGGAGGCTATGGGCTGGTTCTGGCCTCCGCCGACTGATGTGAGGACAACAAAACCAGGCAGATTCTGGGTGTCCGCCCCAAGTCCGTAGAGTACCCATGAACCCATGCTTGGTCGCCCGGAAATCTGGGTACCGGTGTTCATATAAGTGTGAGCGGGGTCATGATTGATCTGCTCGGTGTTCATGGATCGGATGATGCATATGTCGTCCGCAATGGAACCGATCTTGGGAAACTGATTGCAAATACTTTGCCCCGACTTTCCGTATCGTTCGAACGGATGCTGTGGGCCAAGGCACTTGAGGGCGTTCTTCTTGCCTTGCAACTGGGCGATGGGTTGCCCCTCGGTAATCGACTTGGGCATATCTTTCCCGTTCATTTCACGGAGCTTCGGCTTGTCGTCCAGAGTCTCGAGGTGTGAAGGTCCTCCGGCCATGCAGAGAAAAATGACCCGCTTGGCCTTGGCAGGAATTCCTGCGCCTTTGGGAAGTTGAGCAGGCCATGCCGTAACTGCGCCTTGGGCGGAATTGCCGGAGAGCATCGAGGCGAGAGCGGCTGAACCGATACCTACGCTGGTTTGATTGAGAAAGGAACGTCGTGTCTGAAGGTTCATGGCAAATCAGTCTTAAGTATGAAACTAGAAGCGAGCAGTGGTCTCGTAAATGTTAAGAAGAGCTCTGGAGATGCTTGTCCAAGCCGCCAGTTCGTGAGGTTCTTGATCGGCAGGGGCGGGCTTGGAGCCGGTGGCGATCAGTTTCTTGGCGTCTTCAGGGTTGGCTTTGTAGCGCTCTCGCTGGGCGTTTAGCAATTTGGTGAGAATTTGACGCTCCTTAGGCGATGGCTCACGGGTGAGAGCCAATTGAAAGGCTCGATTGAGTCGGGTGGAGTCATTGCCTGTCGCTTCAATGAGCAAACGCTCGGCAAGGACGCGAGCGGCTTCAACGAACACGGGGTCATTAAGAAGAACAAGAGCTTGCTGAGGAATATTAGACCGTGGACGTTCGGCCACGCATTCCTCGCGACTGGGGGCATCAAAGGCGACCATGGCAGGGTGGGGGAAACTACGGCAGACGTAAGTGTAAAGGCTTCGGCGATAAAGCTCGTCCCCTTTGGATTGCTGCCATTTTCGGGCGGGAAAATTGAGATGACGCCAATACCCGGCGGGCTGGTACGGCTTTACACTTTTCCCTCCGATGCTGGGCGAAAGAAGATTACTTATGGAGAGGGCTGTGTCTCGCACGAATTCTGCATCCAAACGGAAACGGGTTTGGCGAGCGAACAGGCGATTGGCGGGGTCTTGCTCCTGCAACTTTTCCGGAACCACCGAAGATTGCCTGTATGCGCCTGAAGTGACCATGAGCTTGACCAAGCGCTTAACGTCCCAGCCGTTGTCACGGAAGTCGGCCGCAAGGTAATCGAGGAGCTCAGGGTGCGTCGGGGGTTCACCTTGGCCGCCTAAGTCGTCAAGTCGCCGCGAGAGGCCATACCCAAAGAATAACTTCCATGCCCGATTGACGAATGCTCTGGAGGTGAGGGGGTTGTCCTTGGACACGACCCACTTAGCCAAGTCCATTCGACTGGCTCGCTTGTCACCCGTTTCGAGCGTACCTAGGAAAGACGGTATGGCGGGTTTGACTTCTTCTCCGGACTTGTCGAGCCAGTTGCCCCTGGGGAGTATTTTCACCATGCGTGGATTCGTGGATTGGGAAACGAGCATGGAGCGTTCGCCCGAACCTTTTGTCATGGCCTCCTCTCTGGCCTTCAGTTTGGCGAGTTCGTCCTTTTCCTTGGCGAACTTGCCGGCGCTCGGTTGATGGACATAAGCCAGGTAATGGGAGCGAAGGGTCTTTTTCTGATCCTCGTTTCTTTTGTTCTCGGTAATCTTAAGGGCGGACTGGACGTTAGAGGGCAAATCCTTGGCATTCTTGTTTTGGTTAGCCCAGGTCTTCAGGGAGAATGCGGGATCCTTGGCTGGGTCGACGACGGTAACGACCCCAGCCTTGTCCCAATAGACCTTTCCGTCGAACTGCGAAAAGGCCCAACCGTTCAACTTGGAACCTACTTTGAGACCAACTTGCGCAGGATCCACTTCCAGCCTCACCCATTTTCCGGTTTCCGGGAGAGGCCCCATTTTTCTTTTGCTGACCGTACCCTCTTTGCCCCAATCAATTTTAGATTCGCCCCAATATGCGCGGTGTTCCCAATTTCCGTCATTGAATTGAAGCATGATTTGCTTCGGAGGGTTTAGGGTGTCGAGAAATACGTAGGTGAAAAGCTTGGAACCTTTTCCCAAATCAAGAGTGGGTTTGGCTCCATCAAA
>JABHOU010000399.1 GCA_018695085.1 Opitutia bacterium
AAAAGGGGGGCACTTGAATTGAATGTCTTCAAGGGTAGTCTTTCCACCAGTTCAGGAGAGCGTCAATTGAATGCTCATGGGGCAGGCCCGTTGAGAGTATCCTTTCACGATGGGAAACTGAGACTTGCTTCAATAGAGGGTAAGGATGCCGAACTCTTGCAGCTTTCGGTCAAGAAATTCCCCGTGGACGGTTTTCTGAATTGGCCTAGTGGTCGTTTCCAAGGAGACCTGTTTGAAGGCAATGGCACGGTTCTTTTCGAGGACGGTAGACTGGGATTCCGTTCGGATCGCGTCGAAGTGGATCATGGTCGCGTCTTTCAAAACTCAAAGATGGTGGGGGAAAACCTGAACTTACATACGGCCCTGAAATTTCTTTCTCTTCCCGAAGGTGGAGGTGAACTGAAATTGTCCGACTTGCACCTACTTTTGGAAGGAACCGAAATGGCGACGGGTGACGTTGCCTTGACCCTAGCTTGGGACGAAGAAGCAAACGCGAGCGTGGTGACCCAGTTGCAGTCGGATAACTTTGATGCGGACTTGACTCAATTGGCAGCAATCGGTTTGCCCGCATTCCGGAACCTTTCGGCGGGGCGACTACGAACAAACAATCTCAAAGTGCTTTCCGAGGAAAAGGTTTCCATCGAGATGGATGGGTTTCTTATTGGAAAAGGAAATCCTCGGGATGAAGGAGATGAACCGAGAGAGTTCAAGACTGGAGTTCGCTTAACAGGGGAAGGGCGCTCTCGCGATTTCTCAAAGTGGGTTGGTTTACGTTTGGATGGTCGGGTCGAAGAAACCAAGATCGAGGTCGATTTTGCTCCTGATTCTCCTTTTGCCAAACTCAAGGGAGAGAACTTGATCGCCCTCGATTTGGCTTCTTTCTTACTTTGCTTTTCTCCTGAAGACGCCGACGGTTCACCTAGGCACTTGGGGGAATTCATTCGGAATATCTCGAGGAATTGGCAGTTGGATCTCGGTGCCCTTAACCTGAGTCCGAATGTATCTCTTGCCAAGGTAACGGGGGAGGCTAACGCTTCAGACTCTGGTGTATTAGATCTTAGAGTTGAGGGTGAAGCTGGCGGTGGAAACATTTTGGGTCGAGGTCGATTGAAATGGGAGGATGATGTTGCGTTAATTCCGGTCGTTGACGATTTGCAGATTTCCGGAAGAGATTGGAATGCGAGCCGAGTCGGTTTGTTCGAGGAGTCGTTTTTACGGTTGAATGGATTGCTCGATTGGGAGGCTAACGGATCTTTCGTTCCCGAGACCGGGTTTGTGGGGGAGGTCTATGTTGTCGGAAAGTCTTCTTCCCTGACCACCTTGCCGGATACAAATGCATCAGTTCGACTGGACAGATTGCGTGAGAGTTTCACTCGAGTACTCGGCGTTGAACCTATTTTGGCTAACGACAAGAACGAGATTATAAGTCGTTTGGCTCACTTGCCGTCGGAATTTAATATCGCGGAGACTAGACTACGTGCCCGTCGGACCATTGAAGGCCATGTCGAGATCCCGGAAGTATTTATTCTCTCAGACGATTTGCTTGTTCGAGGTCGTGGCGAAGTTTTTAAGACGGGTAAGCAAAAGCTGTCACTGACCATTGGTGTGAAAGGAAACCTAGGATTAGCCTTGGATGCAGCCGGTATGCTCTCCGATGGCAAGCAGGAGATGGGGTATCGGTTGTTGAAGGTTGAGCCAGTGGTCCTTGAAGGAACTTGGCGAGAACCCGATTTCGTTAATCTCATTCGCTTGCTCGCATCCGGCTTGGGTTTGGCTCCCTAAAGCTGGAGATGCCTTGGTCTTCAATCGGTTCGCAAAAGATTCATTCGTACGGGGTTTAGGAAATGTTTTAGAAGAATATTTCCGTTCAGATTTTCCACTCGATCATCTTTGGCGGTCGTCAGTTCGTTGTAGACTGTCCATAAACGCTGAGCATAAGCATCCTGAGAAAAGTTTTCCCGAACAGCGGAAGCGTTCGCTTCCAGTGTCCTGCTCGTAAGGTTCGCCAGATTGGCTTGGGCTTGGATTTCAACGGCAAGATCGGGGCTATTCGAGACAATTGAAACCAGCATTTCCTGAAAGGGTTCATCGAGACGACCAAAGTCGATTTTCCCATTATGACAAATGGAGTTTTTAGCCATATCCAAGGCTGATTCCGGGAGAGCGCATTCGTAGCCGATGTAAAGTTTCTTTAGCGCCGAGGCGATACGGCTTTCAAGTTCTTGCTTCGGAAGAAGTTCGAGGGGGAGTTCCATGCGAGAGTAAAGATGATCTAGTTCCAGACCCAAGTCTGCAAAGTCTTCCGTGACTTCCGGAATGTTTCGCCCGAAGAGGTTTTTCCCAAAGGTCCAAGGTTCGAGAAATCCCAATCCGAAACCCTCTGCTACGCTTGTGGTTACGAGAGCCTGTGAGGCGTTTACTACTTCGGAGAAGGACAGGTCTGGATTTTCGCCTATGCCAAAAGTGAGGGGCAGGTTTTGTTCGGCGGAAAAGGCCTTCCATCTTTCGTATTTAGGACGGAATTCAGGATTGGTTGGCCCGAGACTATTGGCAAAATGAAGATCGGAATGGGCTGCGGCGAGGAGTGCGAGTTCGCCGAGGTTTTTCCTACGAACAGCACGCACGGGATAGAGATGCAACTGTTCGGGAAGATCGACTGTTTGACGAGGAGACTTCGCATCCGGTGGTTCGGGAATGGCATTTGGCAGGAGGATGGGTGCAGGATGGTTGCAAGAAAGATCAGCTAAGAAATGGTGGTCACGCCGATTGAGCGCGGCGTATCGAATGTGAGAACCTGCAGGGTACAGGCGATTGCGAACTGGTGAAAGGGCATGATAGTTTCCCGGACGTCCGTCTTCCGCGAAGTCGTGAATGTGAAGAAGTAGCGGATGCCCTCGTTCGGCTAGTTGGTAGATAGCTTCGGGTAAGGCAGGGTTTTTTCCGAGCGAGTGATTGTGCACATGCCATAAGTCGGGTGCTGTGCCGAGAGCGGTCCTTGCGGCCTTTTCGAGGTTTTCTCGCAAGCGGGTGGAATCTGCGGTCTGCGAGTGGGTGATGTAATCGAGCCCTTCGACCACGGCGACGTCTTGAATTTTTTGGCCTTGGTAAGGTCGACCCGAAAGAGCCACGAACTTCGTTTGTTCAGGGAACTGGGCAAAGGCGTCGAGGGTGTTTTCGATAACCCGAGTTACACCGCCGGGTTCCAGATGATAATGAACGACGGCAACTTTCACGGTCGAGATGCGGACTGTTGAATTATTTGGAGACCTTACGTCGAGCAAGGTAAGCTTCCACTTCGATCATTGGTGGGCGTTCCTCTTCCACTACCTGATGGGTGAGCTGTCGATAATTGCTACCCTCGACTTCGAACTGCCGGTAGATGGTATCCATATCAGGCAGTTGGTCGATGCGACCATGGGATTTCAGGCGATTGAGAAAGGTCTGAAGAATGCCGAAGCTCATTTTGCCAAGAGCGTTGGTTGTCTGATTGCGGTGTACTCGTCGATCTAGGTCGGTCTGGGCAAATGCTTCAATACCGTATTCTTGATAGAGATCCAGTAGGTGAGCGGTTTCCACTCCGTAACCTATGGGGAAGGGGATGCGTTCCAATACTTCTCGTCGAGCGGCGTATTCGCCGGATAAGGGTTGGATGACGTTGGTTAACTCGGGGTAGAATAAGGAAAAGAGTGGTCGGATTAGTATTTCCGTGACGCGGCCGCCACCACTGGGGCGCAGCCCGGAAGAGTAATTTAGCGGTCGGTCGTAAAAAGCTTTCACGTATTTTACATCGTCACATCCAATCAATGGAGCTACCAGACCATAGACGAAACGAGGGTGGATGTTGGAAATGTCGGCATCGACGTAGCAGATGACGTCTCCCTTCAGCTGATAGATGGCTTTCCACAGATTCTCGCCTTTGCCACGTTTGTTGCCCATTTCCGGAAGAATGTCGGCGGCAAGGTAAACATCCGCGCCGTAAGCGGCGGCCACCTCTCTCGTACGG
>JABHOU010000542.1 GCA_018695085.1 Opitutia bacterium
CGCCACTCCAATTGAGGGCTATCGTCTCTCACTCTGGTCGGGCAACGACCTCGCCTCACCGGAATCCGGAACGCAAACCGTGACCGTCAACGACGACGTCGCCCTCACCGCCACTTTTGAAATCGACCCGAACTTCGGCACCCTCGCCTATGCATTCCAAGCCGAAGACCTCGGAAACTTCTGGCACAGAAGCCCATGGTTCGGATATTTTCACCAAACCACCGAAAACTGGATCTACCATCTCGACTTCGGCTGGATCTATTCCCTCCCAGCGGGCAGCGACCCACTCGATCGACGCCGACGCAACGCCAACACCAACGACAACGACGGAGTCTGGTTCTGGCAGGAGGAATTGGGCTGGGCATGGACCACCGCCGACATTTTCCCTTACCTCTACCAAGAAAACACCACTGGGTGGTTGTTCTACGACAAGGCATCCTCCAATCCCGCCATACTTTATGATTTCCAAAACCATGAATGGTTCGCCATTGCACAACCCGACCATCACCTCGAAACCAATGCAATCCCCGCAGCAGGTGGAGAAGTCGTGGGTGGCGGATCCTACAAGGGAGGAACCGACGCCTACCTCGTCGCAAAACCAAGCAACGGATTTATATTCGAAGGCTGGACAGGCGATGCAGAAGGATCGGAAAATCCAATGCTAATCCAAAATCTAGGGAAAAGCATGAACATAGGAGCCAAGTTTAGGTCGATTTCAAATGGTATGCAAGGAGTCGCATCAATCATCGAATCCGCCACCCATCTGAACAAGGAAGAGAAAAAGACCGCCATCTTCCAAATCGCCCTTACCGGAAGTTCGCCTCTTGTAACCATGGGGTCAGCTGAAAAGACGGACTCTCACAATGCTAGTTCCAATTTTTTCGCCGATGCCCTCGGTCTTCCTTCAGTCAAAATCTCGACCGTCAGCGATTTCGATGCAGATTCCGCCCAACTGAATCATCCATACCTGCCATGGGCGAAGGGATGGTCAGGGCAAGTGGACTGGGAAGGAGGCAAGACACTCACCTTGCAAGCAACGAAAACGGAAAAAGTCAACGAGGTCGATTGCCTCGTGGTCAACGCCACGACGGTCAACGGTTCTTGGACTACCAGATGGCTCGCACGCGACAAAAAGGGGACAATCCGGATCATGCGAGAGACGCGAAACCAACAATCCGTCGATCTTATCCAACCCTTCCTCCCCTCCGTTCCGGAGGCGGGGTGGAAAAGCTGGACAAATGCTTCGGCGATACCCGAGAACTATGCGGTCGTGAGCAACCTCACTTCTAAGATTCGCCTTCAGTCGGGCGAAGTTTTTGAGAACTGCCTTCGCTTAATCGTACATTCGCCGGAAGGCACCTTGATCGAGTACTATGCAAAAGGGCGAGGTCTCGTCAAAATAGAGAAAAAATGATTCGAATCATACACAAAAGTCTTCTCGTCCGCTTATCGTTCCCAATCTTCGTTTTCTCGATCTATCTGATCTCGAGGTCACACGGTCAAGAGGAACCTAATACAGGTTTTGTCAGGAAAAACCATGTCAACGAACTAAAGCGTGAACTCATTCAGATCAAAAAAGGTTTGCAAACCTTATTGCCAAAAAATGAGAGACCAGTAGTCGATTCGGTGCTATCACCCACGATTCCCGAGGCAAGTAGTAAAAAGGCCTCACAAAATCCGCTCGTCCTTAAACGGACCGCTGCCATCATTGAAGTCAAAGATGATTTACACCTGATCAGACAGGGTTTGCTTGAGCTACAAGCCGAAAAACCAACTGAACCAAGTAAGCAAAAAATCAGTATTGAAAGCAACTTCCCTGTTGGGAACATTGTCAAAGTTCGTCAGCGTGGAAATTATTTCCTTTTCATAAACTCGGGAATAGCCTTCGCCAATGAAAGAAAATACGGGATTTCAGGGCTTGCTCTCCGCACCCGCACCGGGATCGATTTCTCGATATCTTTTGGAGGGCAATTCGGTCAATGGACCATCGGACCCGAGATCGGTTATCGCCGTCTAGGATATGAAGAAGCTGTTTTCGGTGCATTATCGACGCCCGCAACAGGAGCTTCTACCAGTCGTACTCTGGCTATATATGGTGGTCGGGACTTTGCTATGGGACATTCGCTTAACCTTCATGCAGGAGTATCGATTGGCTTAACTTATAGAGATGAAAGCTTTACACTTCCCAGTGTCTCCACCACTCCTACTGCAGATGACGACCTGCTCTTCCAAGGAAGCATCCGCATGGCTCTAGAATACGCTTTTTCAGACCTCTGCGCGGCTCACATCGGATACCGTTTCACCTATCTGGACGACTTGCGAGAGTTTGATTCCATGCCCATTCACCAAGCTGAACTGGGCCTCCGTTTGAACCTATAATCAAAGTCTGCTCATCAATGTGGATATTCTTCAAGAAGTTGTCGGGGTTCGTAAAAGACTTTTTGGTTTAGTGTTTTTTGACGGACCGACTTGACGGTCTCGGGCTTGATCACCGAGGCTTTGTTTCCGAAGGTGTTTCTAACAAAGGTCAATACGGCAGCGAGGTCATTATCGGAAAGCATCTTGAATGGAGTCATGGGAACGACCCCAGAATACTGAACCCCCTTGACTTCAATGGGTCCCATCAATCCGTGCAGGGTCAATTTGATCAAGCGGTCCTCGCTTCCGGTAATCCACTTGCTTCCGGCAATGGGAGGAAACTGGGCAGCGGGCAAGCCATTGCCGTCAGGTTGGTGGCAAGTGATGCAATGGCCTTCGCGATTGAACACTTCGGCGCCTTTAAGAAAGATTTCCTTGTTCACCCCTGTCAAATGAGTGGTATAAACTGGAGCGGAGTCGGCCTCGATGGTTTGGCCTTGTAAATATGCCATAGACGTTTTGTACACAGGGGATATCAACGAATCCATACCTTGAACGCTAGCGGGAGCATTCAAGCTAACACCCATCGCAAGGACGGGTTGGTCACCTTTGGAAAAACTCACTCGACCATCCTGAAAACGAGCCTCGTAGCCCTTACGATTGAAGATTTTAACATCTTCCACCTTCACTCCCTGCTTAAACTCGAACTGGAACCAAGGGTTAGTGTCACCCTGCGCCCAGTGGGCGAAATTTCCGTGATCCCCGTCAGTCAACAAAGTCACGGGGTAATCATCATTGTACTTGGAGGATTGTGAGGACTTTGCCTCTCTGGCGATATTCTTCCCGCCGCTGATCACTTCGACCTCCGACAGGTTCAGGGTCTGATTTGGTCCAGGAAGGGAAATAGTTATCGTATCCACCTCGGTAGACTTGAGGGAAGGGTCGGCAAAATGAAGAACACCTTGTTCATCGAGGCGGCCCACTCCGGTTTTCA
>JABHOU010000437.1 GCA_018695085.1 Opitutia bacterium
CACTGGAATAAAGAATCGGCAATGACGTTCGTAGGGAAAGAGCACCGTATGCTTGACATAAAAACCGGAAAGCAAAAGAGAGCGGTTTCATTGACTGATGACGTAACCATATGCCGGTTCGAAAACGGAAAGTACGTAACTAGAGAAAATCAACGGATGGCAAAGGCCAAAAAGGCTATCACTTACATGACCAATCTTCTAATCGGGGATTACCATTATTTCCGTTCTTTCAGCGGCTTCATGATTGGTCGAGTGAATATCAGAACGAACAAGGTCGAATACCTGCAAGTACCTGCTCAAGTAATTCGCAAGGAGGGCAAACCCGATGTAAAGAACTGGCAAAAATCCTTGCCGAACGACATGAGGAACGCCAACGGTTTTCGAGCCACACAAGACAAGCGCAATGCAGGTAACGGTTGGGGGCACGTTTCTGCCGCTAGCCCCATTGTCGTTGGTGACAAAATTTATTTCCCGACGATGACGGGGATGGTCTACGTACTGAGGTGGAATGCCGAAGCACTCGATGAAAAGGCACTTCTCTCCATTAGCGATCTCGGTCCAGTCGGCGAAACCTGGTCGCTTTCATCTTTGTCCTATGCAAATGGCAGAATATATGCTCGCACATTGAAGGAGTTGATTTGTATCCGAGAAAAATGATATTCCTCAAGGAGGCGGTAAAAAGTGTAACGGCGCGTCAACCTCTTCAGTAAGTAAAAAGATGAAACCTTTCTTTACGACATTTCCTATCTGGGTGATTTCCCTTTGCGGAGGAAGCGCCAAGCCCAACATGGTGGTGGTGCTGGTAGACGACCATGCCTTCGAGGCAATCTCGGCTTACGGAACCTACTTGAAGGATTTCGCAAAGACTCCCACCATCGACCGATTGGCCGAGGAAGGCATGCGGTTTGACAACTTTACCTGCGCCAACTCCATTTGCTCCCCCAGTCGTGCTTCCATCCTTACCGGACAATACAGTCACAAGAATGGCGTCCGCGGTCTCAACGGAGCGATCAACGATGATTCTCCACAATATCCCAGCGAACTACAGAAAGCGGGATACCAAACTTGGTTGGTTGGCAAATGGCACCTCAAGAGTCAACCGAAGGGCTACGACAAACACATGGTAGTAAAAGGGCAGGGAAAATATTTCGACCCTACCTTCACAGGCAGCGAAGGAACATGGAAGCGAAAAGGCTACTCCACCGACGTCTACACCGACGTCGCGATGGATTGGCTCAAGTCGAGGGACAAGAAAAAGCCTTTTCTACTTAGCCTCCAGTTCAAGGCTCCGCACCATGAATATGGTCATGCTGCCCGCTACGATGAACTGCTAGCGAGGGTTTCGATCGCCGAACCGCCCACCCTCTACGAGGACATCCGTAACGGAGACTCAAACCTCAAGAAAGAATTTCTCAAGAGAACCAAGTTTCACATGCTTCACTCCGGCGGTAATCCCAAGCAAACCAAGGAAGGTAACGCTTATTACTTTCGTCACCTGAATGACGAAGAACCCAACGCCATGTGGAAACACGACCCGATGAGCGACAAGGACCGCATACGAGTGGCCTACCAGCACATGATCCACAAGTACGTGCGCTGCATAACCGGCAACGACGACAACCTCAAGCGGGTCCTAGATTACTTGGACAATGAAAAGCTGACCGAGGACACCATAGTCATCTACACCTCAGACCAAGGGTATTGGCTTGGTCAACACGGATTCTATGACAAGCGACTCATTCTGGAGACCTCCATGCGTATGCCTTTCCTTATTCGCTATCCTCGCGTTATCAAACCGGGGAAGGTGAATAAGGAGCTTTGCATAAACGTTGACCTCGCCCCCACCCTATTGGGACTGGCCGGACTGAAAGCCCCCCCGACCATGCAGGGACGCAGCATGATACCGTTGCTCAAAGGGAAGGTTCCTTCCGACTGGCGCCAATCTCAGTTCTACACCTATTGGGGCGCGCCCAATCATTACGGCATACGCACCAAGCGTTACACCTACCTCAAACTCGAGGGTCATACCGCAGAACTATTTGATCGCGAAACCGATCCGGACCAAGTCCATAACGTCGCTGCCAACACCGAAAACAAACCGATCGTCAAACAACTCGAAGCGGAACTGCAAAAACAAATTCGGGAAGTGAATATTAAGCAAGATGAGCTACCATCCTCCTCGAAAGATAAAGGAAAGAAAAGAAAAACACGGAAGTAAGCCAGTTCAAAAAAAGAATCGGAGTCCATTTCTTACAGACGCTTGCCTTGCTGGAAAGATATGACTACCTCATCTGAGATGAAGACTGTTGGGAAAGCCCTCGGATTGAGTTTACTAATGATCGGCACAGTGCTTCACGCGAAAAAATTCCCTGAACCTCCCGATACCCAAAAAACCGATCTCAAACTCCCCACGCCACAGGAAAGCGCAGCAGGGTTCTCACTTCCCGATGGTTTTAAGGTAAACGTCTTCGCCGCCGAACCCGACGTTCGCCAGCCCATCGCCATGACCTTTGACGATCGCGGACGACTATGGGTCGCCGAGTGCTACACCTACGCCGACCGCAAGTTGATCTACAATACCGAATTACGGGATCGCATTGTTATTTTTGAGGACATCGACGGCGATGGCACATTCGACAAGCGCAAGATCTTCCACGAGGGGTTACAGCGCCTGACAAGCATTGCCTTGGGATTCGGTGGAGTTTGGGCTACATGCTCCCCTCATTTCATTTTCATTCCGGACAAAAACGAAGACGACAAACCCGATGCCGAACCCACAGTCCTTCTAGACGGATGGCATTCAGGGAAGGTGAGACACAACATTGTAAATGGACTAAAATGGGGTCCCGACGGTTGGCTGTACGGCCGGCATGGCATCTTACAAGCATCCAAGGTGGGAAAACCTGGAACTCAAGATGAAGCCCGCGTAAAAATCAGTTGCAGCATTTGGCGCTATCATCCGACTCGACACAAATTCGAGGTTGTTTGTGAAGGGACGACGAACTCGTGGGGACACGACTGGAATGAGCATGGTCAGTTGTTTTTCATCAACACTGTAATCGGTCATCTTTGGCATGGAGTCCCGGGTGCGTTCTATAAACGCATGTACGGACAACACCAAAACCCTCATCTCTACGAACTGATCCAGCAAACCGGAGACCACTTCCATTGGGACATAGGGCGTGAAAAATGGGCAGACTTAAAAAAAACAGGCCTTACTCCCAGTACTGACGAGGCTGGTGGCGGACACGCTCATTGCGGCATGATGATCTATCAGGGTGACAATTGGCCGGACAAGTACAGAGGCAAATTATTTACGGCAAACTTCCATGGTCGACGGCTCAATTGCGAACGGCTCGAAAGAAGCGGCACCGGATACGTGGGCAAACACGAGCCAGATTTCCTAAAGGTCAAGGACCTCTGGTTTCGTGGCGTGGAATTAGACTACGCTTTCGATGGCTCCGTATATCTACTGGACTGGTCCGATGTAGGTGAATGCCACGAGAACGATGGCCTACATCGCTCATCGGGCCGAATTTATCGAATCGTTTACGGGAAAGCCAAGGCAAAGAGGATCAACTTGCAGGAACTTGAATCCATTAAGCTGGTCGAGCTACAGCTACACTCCAACGACCGACTCGTAAGAAAAGCTCGGCGCATTCTTCAAGAAAGAGCTGAACTTGGCGAAGACCTTACGAAAGTTAAACAAAAGCTTGAAGAAATCTTAGCCAAAAATCCTAATGTCACATATAAATTGCGAGCAATCTGGTGTCTTTATGGGATTGGAGAACTTGATGCGATGCGACTCGCTTCGCTACTTCAGCACAAGGAGGAACACATACGGGTATGGGCGGTTCAGTTACTCGTCGACTTCGGTGCGCCGAACTCAGAAACCATTGATACCTTCTCAACCCTTGCTGAAACTGAACAATCAGGACTCGTGCTTCTGCACCTTGCGTCAGCGATGCGAAAACTACCTTTAGAGAAAAGATGGGCTTTGGCTTCTGCACTGGGAGCTAAAGAAGATTTGAACGACGATTCCGTCTTCCCGCTGATGCTTTGGTACGGAATAGAGAGAGCCGTTACAGCAAACCCTGCATCCGCAATTGAAATGGCAACAACATGCAAAATCTCCAAGATACAACAATTCATTGCTCGTCGACTCACGGTCATTAAGAATTAACGTCTTCCGAGAATTGACCAATGGTTACTTGAGTGTAAGAATAGTGGCTTAATCATACCTTTCGGAACTTCAAAATTCCTGCCAAAACAGAAGCATGAGCCTTAGTGCCACACTTGCCAACTCACCTCCCATCGACAGCGTCGGAGTAGCCGAGCGCGTGGCAAGATTCACTACAAGAAGCATAAAGAAGTCATCCAAGATGGAGGCTCTCAAACTTGCCTTGTCGATGATAGACCTCACCACACTCGAGGGAAAAGATACCGAAGACAGGGTGAGACGACTCTGCTACAAGGCTCGCCATTTGCATGTCGATCTGCCCGAACTCCCCACTGTGGCCGCAGTGTGCGTCTACCCTACGATGGTTAAGGTCGCACGAGAGGAGTTGAAAGATTGCGGGGTGCAGGTGGCTGCCGTGGCAACCAGTTTCCCTAGCGGGCAGGACGATCTTTCGTTACGCATTCGGCAAACGAAAGGAGCGGTTAGAGATGGTGCGCAAGAAATCGACATGGTCATTTCTAGGGGACGTTTTCTGGCAGGTGATTACCAATATGTTAGCGACGAAATCGTAGCTGTCAAAGAAGCCTGCGGTGAAGCCCATTTGAAAGTCATTCTTGAAACAGGTGAACTGCAAACTCTTGAAAACGTGCGCAAGGCGAGCGATATAGCGATCGACGCGGGCGCCGACTTCATAAAGACCTCCACGGGTAAAGTACAACCCGCTGCCACGATGGAAGTTACGCTCGTCATGCTGGAAGCCATTCGAGACCACTTTCAAGAAACCGGAAAAATCGTGGGCATGAAACCAGCAGGAGGAATCTCCAATTCAAAGATTGCCATTCGTTATCTAGTTATGCTCCGTGAAACCCTTGGCAACCGCTGGCTCACGCCCGACCTTTTCCGATTCGGAGCCAGTAGTCTCGCAAACGATCTTCTCATGCAAATCGTCAAACAAAGTTCCGGCGTATACCAATCGTCGAACTATTTTTCTCTCGACTGATCCCCTTTCCGATATGGCGAAAAAACAAAAAAATAACTTGAAGTTCGATACGGACTGGCAATACGACCCCGCCCCCGAGTCTCCCGAACTCGCCAAACTAAACGACAGCTACGATCTCTTTATTGACGGTAAATTCGTCAAGCCGACAGGTGGAAAGTACTTTGACACGACGAGCCCTTCCAGTCACAAGACTCTCGCCAAGGTGGCGGAGGCTGACAAGCGAGACGTCGCCAAAGCCGTTACAGCCGCCCGCAAAGCCTACGAAGGGACATGGTCACGACTTCGACCTTCGGAACGAGGCAAATACCTTTTTCGCATCGCTCGGGTTATTCAAGAAAGATCTCGCGAACTGGCCGTTACGGAATCCTTGGACGGTGGTAAACCAATCCGGGAATCCCGTGACATAGACCTCCCCCTCGTAGCCTCTCACTTTTTTTATCACGCAGGTTGGGCGGACAAGCTCTCTTACGCTTTCGCGGGGCGGAAAGTAAGTCCCCTCGGAGTTGCCGGACAAATTATTCCGTGGAATTTCCCACTGCTTATGGCGGCTTGGAAAATCGCTCCCGCACTCGCCACAGGCAACACAGTTGTAATCAAACCTGCCGAAAGCACACCACTCACCTCTCTGAAATTGGCGGAAATCATACAAGACGTGGACCTCCCTTCCGGAGTCGTTAACATTGTTACGGGAGCAGGCTCGACAGGTGAGGCTATTGTTCGCCATCCCGATGTCGACAAGATCGCATTCACCGGCTCTACCGAGGTGGGCAAGCTTATCCGCAAGACATTAGCGGGAACAGACAAGCGGCTCACCCTTGAACTGGGTGGCAAGGCCGCAAACATTGTATTTGAGGACGCAGCTCTCGACCAAGCCGTTGAAGGAATTGTAAACGGCATATTCTTCAACCAAGGTCACGTCTGCTGCGCCGGATCACGTCTACTCGTGCAGGAATCGATTGCCGAAACACTCGTCCGCAAACTGAAAGACCGTATGGGAACTCTAGTCGTAGGTGATCCCCTCGACAAAAACACAGACATCGGAGCAATCAATTCCAAGGAACAACTGAAGAAAATCCAAGGATATCTCAAGGTGGGTCAACGCGAGGGCGCTGAAATCTTCCAAACTTCATGCTCACTTCCCAAGCGAGGCAATTGGTGCCCCCCCACCCTATTCCTCAACGCCTCCCAGTCTCATCGTATTTCACAGGAAGAAATCTTCGGCCCGGTTCTCGCCGTACAAACATTCAGAACCGTCGACGAAGCCATCGATAAAGCCAACAACACGCCCTTCGGACTATCGGGCGGCGTCTGGACGGACAAAGGAGCCAAGGCTTTCCATGTAAGTGAACGCATCAAGGCAGGCGTCGTATGGACCAACACCTTCAACAAATTCGACCCCGCCTCTCCGTTTGGCGGATACAAGGAAAGTGGTTTCGG
>JABHOU010000252.1 GCA_018695085.1 Opitutia bacterium
GGCGGTTAGGGCGTGGGGAGTCGAGGTGATGCGCTGGTCGGGCTGCAGGTGGAGCCATTCTTGTGTGTCGGGGCGGTAAAAGCGTACTACAAGAAAAAGTTCCGGATTTTCGAGGAAGAGATTTGGCGGGAAATCGTTCATCGTATTTCCGCCCAATAGGGTGATATAAAGGCCCCTGTCGACGTTCAACGTGAGGCTGGCGTTGGCGTCGGCGCCGTTTCGCCAATGGATGGTGCCGTTGGCATCACGTAAGGCGAAGGTGAACTGGGCGTCGCCTTGGAAGTTGGCCCCGTTGATAGCAACCTTGCCCGAATAGGGGATAGGCGCGGCACTAGCATGATGCCAGAAGGCGAAAAAGGATAGAAATAGGTACGCGATCAGGACTCTTTTCATGCGGAAGTTGCTTTATTCTTTCGAAAATATGACAAGTTGATCCCCTTATGCAATATGTTTTACAGGGAATCATGCGTATTTGCTCCGAGTTGGTGACTTTTGCGGGGTTATGAAAAAAAAGCTAAAGCCTGCCAAACCCTGTCCGACTATACTCCTTAGCCGCAAGGATGTGGCTGGAGCATTCAACCAAGATTTCGTCTACAGGGAGGTGGACGTGAATCCTGATCAACAGTGTCGATTCCCTTTCGTTAGGGAGCAGACGCCGAACAGATTCATGGAAACCCGTAGAGAAAGTACAGTCACGTCCAATTCGCCACCAAGGAGTTTATTCTTGGGCGGTGTGGATGCGACAGGCGGTTTGCGCCTTTCTTCAAAGGATTCCCGATATGTTCGGCAGCTTCCTCGGAATGTTTCGACACATAGCTCTAGGAAAGAAAACACTAATGGAATCCATCCAAAACGAATCCGGAAGCATCGTGAACTTCTCCCGTCCCGTACCTTCTGCACTTGATCTCGATACGAATAATGAGGAAATAGCCGCAGTCGGCCTCAAAGAAGGCTTGAACGAGCAGCTCGCTCCCAACGAGATCGGTCGCTGGGTACGGAAACTGGTAGATATGGACGAAGGAGACGCTCTCAAGCGTGGCCGCGCCCTAGCCGAAGATTCCGCTTGGCCTCAAGTCGACGCACTCGACCTGACAGCCGAACGAATCCTCGCTCACGAGGAATTCTGAATCCTCTTACTTGAAATAGAATAAATTTTTGAAATAGGCGCTTGAAATCGCCGGCAACGGGATCGATCGTAAAGAATCTTTCCCGATCGGTGTCAGCATGCCCGGACCGCAAGGATGCCAGCTGTAGCAATGTTGTCGCGAGGCTTTCTTCTTGAATTCCGCCTGTTTGAGGGTTGCTCCGGCCTCGTTAGCCGCCGTTGGACTTGTCGGCTTAGGGCTCCACTTTTTTCGGGAAATCGAACTCGATGAGTTCCGCCCGTCCCACCTCCACCTCCGACCAATTGTCGCAAGGTATTTTCAAGGCCACGATGCCGCAGGTGGGCACGTTACCTATGGAGAGGTTTCCCAGCAGGTTGGCCAGCCAAGTGATGGTGGGATTGTGGGCGACGACTAGGGCGGAGGTCGCGTCGTCTTCCAGCTCTTGGATGAAGTCTAGCATTTGAGAGGACGAAGCCTCGTAGAGTTTCGGTTCAAGTAGGAGGTCTCCCTCGTATCCCCATTCCTTTGCCAAAATGGCGGCGGTAGTACGGGCCCGGACGGCGGCGCTGCATAGGATGAGGTCTGCTGTGCGGTGCTTTTGGGCCAGTCGCCGACCCATCTCGGGTGCATCGCGTTCACCGCGATCGTTTAGAGGGCGCTTAAAGTCGGAGAGTTCCGTGTCGTTCCAAGATGATTTCGCGTGCCTGCCTAGGAATAGGGTTTTCATGTTGAGAATCTTGCCCGAATCGTATCGCAAAGGCAAGCGGGGCGTGGTCGAATCCTACGTTTTCGCGTTGCGCAGAGAACGATTCAGGGCGATGATGTAGTTTGTGAATGTCGTACGTATCCTAGGTTTCGTTTTGTTCCTTGGCCTTTTGGGCTGTGGTTCGGATGAGCCTGAAGAGGTGAAGCCGGTTTCGCCCGATCCTGCCCCGGATTCGGTTGTTTCGCGTGAGCCAAAGCCTGATGTTCCCGATTTGACCTACATTCCGGGATCGGATCGCGACGCGAGCGAGATCATGCGTGATTTTGGCCAACCTATCAGCACGCTACCCGTTATGGATTCCAACCAATCCGTATTGGGTCAGGATGGGAAAGTTTACTACCCCGGCGAGGAAGGAGCCTTGTTCACGGGGAAGTTGAGAGAGCTTTATCCCGATGGTAGACCCGCTTTCGAGTCCTCTTATCTAGAGGGGGTTCCTCACGGCAACCAGTTGCGTTGGCATGAGAGCGGTCATCTGGCTTTGGAGTCTTTGTTTGAGGATGGGCGACTTGTGGGCATGAAGACTCGATGGTGGCCGGATGGTCGCAAGCGCGAGGAGGAATACTGGAGTGACGGCCGTTTTCGCGGAAGACGTCTCTGGGACTCCGATGGTCGCCTGACTCGGGAAGAGTTGGTGAACTTCTGAGCTGTTGCCGCTTTCAGCGGGTACGTGCGATGACATCTTCGAGATAACCCTCGAGATCACTCAAGTGAATAACGGAAAGGCTGTCAAAAGCTCCACCTTCCTCGATTTTTTTGATTGCATGAAATTGGTGGTCGGGCATGTCGTTGGGAGTTACGACAACGAGTGATCGAGCTTCTAGACGATAGGCGGTATCTCCAAGAACTCGGGTCAATTCGAATTCCTTGCCGGAATCCCAATCGAAGACCACCTCTATCCCAAGATGGATTTCGGGAATCCAAAAATCGGTTTGGTTGGGAGAATAGTTGTGGGAGAATGGTAATTTGCTTTTGGCGAGTTGTTGTCGACATGCTCCGAGGAGGTCGGAAATGCCTTCGCCATGGTTTTGAACGGCTTCCCGATCCCTCCTGACAAGGAAGTTAAGGTATTCCGAAATATTCCCGTCGAAGATCGATCGAGCTCGCTCTAGCGCAAATTTTCTGAGCTTCGAATCCGGGGTGAGCGTTTGCAAGATTGAGTCCGATTCCGGTGGCGAAGTTTCGGCGGCTTTGCTTTCGTTCCGACGTTGGCGAACTACGGCGTCTAAGTCGACGGGGAAGGATATCGGCCTAGTAGCGAGGTCGCAGATCCCCTCCCTGCGTGCGACGTCTGCTACTCTTTCCCTAACCCAAGTTGCCAAGACGATGGCATCGGGGCATCGATCGTAGCCATCCGAACGGAAATTTTTTATCGACTCTCGAAAATACCTTACCCCTCGGTTGAGGCGGTCGTAGGGAGTATCGAGCCGGTCGATGACCGATGCTATCTCCTCGAGGAGATCACGATCTTCGCGCCAATGGTTACTAGTTAGCTGACTGGATGTTTCACCATCGAGGGGCATTGCTGAGGGGTAGGGAACCGCCGGCTAGGTTCAGTCAGCCTTTTCTCCCTTTTCAGGTTCTTCCGTGTCGTCGGAGTTGTCCTCGGTTGATTTCTCGTCGTCGGAAGCTTCCGGTTGTTCTTCTTCGGAAGTTCCCTCTCTGCCATCTTTGGAAACCTCTTCGGTTTCTTCCGCTGAGGTCTCTTCTTCTTCCGATGTTTCGGCTACCTCTTCAGCGTTGGCTTCCTCCACGACCTCTTCCGCATCTTCGGAATTGTCTTCGGAGGCTTTCGGTTCTTCTTCGGAATTGTCTTCGGAGGCTTTCGGTTCTTCTTCGGAAGTATCCTCTTCGCTGTCTTCGGAAGCCTCGTCGGCTTCTTCCGCCAGGGTTTCTTCCGCTTCATCCGTGGTTTCGGTTACCTCCTCCTCGGCGGGAGCTTCCTCTGCGACCTCCTCTACGGCGACCGGCTCCGGTTCGGGCTCGGGTGTAGGTTCCGGTTCGGCAACGGGAACCGCTTCCTCGACCGCTTCTTCCTTAGGCTTGGTCTCGGTTTTGGCTTTTGCCGGAGTCTTTTCCGGATTGCGTTTCCAGCGTTCTACGATGGCCGTTGCCTCGGCAATGTGATGGCCGGCGTAGCGTTCTTCTGACTTCAGTACTTTGCGTGCGATTCGCAGGTTCATGATAAATAAGCGATTGCGGATATTAAAAAGGCTTTAGACCTTAACAAAACAATTGCTCTACGCAAGCGTTCAGTTACTCTTAGTTTTCGTGAAGTTTTGCTTTTTGTTTCGTTTCTTGTCCAGAGGTTCCATTTTAGGATGGCTTTTGTTGGCTCATTTTTCCGTTGCGCAAACGGTTCCTCCTCCTTCGCCTTTGCCTGTTACTCCCAAGGTTTCCCCGGAAAAGCCCACGATACCTGCTGAAACTTCGAGCGTCCCGGATTCAACGAAGGCTCCAAAGGCTCCCGAGTACGAGGTGCTTCGGGTACTGTCTCCAGGTGTTTTCGACATTATGGTGGAAGGTTTCCAAGTAAGGTTTCGCGCATGGGGGGTGGGATTTCCCAAGAGAGATCAACCCGGATATCGAGAAGCTCTACGTTTTACCGAACAGCAATTGCTCGCTTCCAAGGTTAACCTAAAAACCAAACAAGAATTCGATCTCAAGAATTTGAAACTCGTTGATATTTTACCCGTTGGTAGCCAAACCACCTTTAGTCGTCAGGCGATTTTGTCGGGCCACGGTTGGCATCTTGAAAAGGAGACGAATCGTTATGGACCTTTTACTCTGGCCCAAATGAA
>JABHOU010000544.1 GCA_018695085.1 Opitutia bacterium
GCCCGGCCGTCCCACCATGGGGGCATGGCTCAACTACGGACTAGGTGCTTCCTCCGAGGAATTGCCGGGGTTCGTGGTTATGACCTCCATCAGCAAGGGCACTTCCTGCGGGCAGATCTTTTATGATTTCTACTGGGGCTCCGGCTTTCTCCCCTCCCGCTTTCAAGGGTCTCGTTTCCGCGGTAGTCGCGACCCCGTTTTGTATCTAAAGAACCCGGATGGCATGAAGCCCGAGCTTAGGCGTGGATTGCTCGATGATTTAGCCCAATTGAACCAGTTGAAGTATGAACAAGCGGGCGATCCCGAAATCCAGACCCGAATCGCCCAGTACGAGATGGCCTACAAGATGCAGACTTCGGTTCCCGAATTAACCGATTTCTCGGACGAACCGGAACATGTGTTGAAGATGTATGGACCTCAGGTGAAGGAGCCAGGCACCTTCGCCTACAACTGCCTCATGGCCAGACGTCTGGCCGAACGGGGCGTCAATTTCATCCAGTGCATGCATGCCGGGTGGGACCAGCATAACAGCTTGACCACCGAACTATACAACCAGTGCCGCGACACCGATCAACCCAGTGCCGCTCTCGTACAAGACCTCAAGATGCGTGGTATGCTCGACGACACCTTGGTCATCTGGGGAGGCGAATTTGGCCGCACGCCATTCATTCAAGGTGACATCAAGAATCGCAAGCGATGGGGACGCGATCACCACCCTTATGCCTTCACCATATGGATGGCGGGAGGTGGAACTAAACCCGGAATGACCTACGGGGCTTCCGATGACCTTGGTTTCAATGCGATGGAAAATAAGGTACACGTTCATGATTTTCAAGCCACCGTCATGCATCTTCTCGGCATCGACCATGAAAAGCTGACCTATCGCTTTCAAGGCCGCCACTTTCGATTAACTGATGTTCATGGCCATGTGGTTAAAGAGGTTTGTACATAACAGGCCAAATTTAGCTTGTTTATTGTCACCCTAATTCCATTGAGACTGAATTCTAATCGGTGCTTCGCATGATATGCCTTGTCCATATTGTTTGGTATTCACTCATCAATGAATGATCCATCTGGACGGATAATGAAGTCGTCACCTGCCTCGCTGAAATAAATTGGAATAAAGCCAAAGAGAGGCTGAAGTGGAACTGGCATTGCATCTGCGGTGACATGAATATCCTGATCTGGTTTATCATCCCAGAAAGCGGTTACTTCAATCTGATATTCCTTCCCTTCCTTGGTGATTGCCTCAAGGAGCTCAAGTTCAGCACTTGAGCCAGAGGAAGCTCCGATTGCATCTGCTAGAAACTTGTAACCAAGATGGCGAAATTCATTGAGTCGCTCTGTACGAAGCACTCGAATCTTGGGCCAGATTTTTTGTCCGTATTCTTTTTCTTACAGAACAAGCTCAGAATTTGGTCGGCAGTTTACTGAACGGTCCTTGTTTTCGAAACCGTAATGAAGAGCTAGATTCCCTCATAGAATTCAACTAAGCCGGTTTCCAAGGCATACTCTGCCCCGACTACCTTTAGTTTATTGCCTTCAATCAGTTTAGTGATAATTGTAGAACTGGACTTTAGTTGTTCAACCGAAGCGTTTACATTTGCTCTAACTGCTTTACTCATAAGTTCTTCAGGCTTGTTTTTAAGGTCGGTTTCTAGCAACGGTTTAACGGCTGGAATGATCGATTCCACAATAGATGCGAGATTGGGCGAACGATGTTCGTGTGGGTGTTCCAATTCCTCCAGAGTTGCCTGAACAGCACCGCATCGCGAATGGCCAAGTACAACAACCAAAGATGTGCCGAATCGTTCGGCGGCAAATTCAATGCTACCAATTTGAGAAGGAGCCACGATGTTGCCAGCAACCCGAATGACGAAAAGGTCTCCAAGTCCGTGGTCAAAGATAATTTCTGCAGGTGCACGGGAATCAGAGCATCCGAGTATGATCGCAAATGGATCCTGCCCCTCAATAAGGGCCTCTCTTTTATCAGGGTCGGGAATAGCATGAAGGCTCTCCTTCCCATCGGCAAAACGTTTGTTCCCTTTCTTTAAACGATCAAGTGCTTCTTTGGCTGGTAGCATGTTGTCTTAATTACAATCTATGGTGAGTCTTGAAATAACGCTGCCCCAATTTGAATTGTTAAACATGACTTAAGGCAACAATGCTTTATTCCCAATAATTGAATGCTAGGCTCGTTAGCTGCTTCTCGATTCTCAGTCTTTACTTAGGTTTCTAAGTTGCAATTTCTTTCCGTCTTGCCTTGAGGTCGAGCTATGAGATTTTCCATAGTTGCCTTGATTTTCATCCATTTGGCGATTCCTCTTTTCTCCTTAAACCCTAAGGCCAAAAATGGTTTTCTTCTTAAAAAAAGTGATGTTGTGGCATTCGTCGGTGGCACTGACATGGTACGCATGCAAAAGGAGGGTCGAGTAGAGGCTGCATTGACCCATCGTTACAAAAAAGCCAGGCCTCTGTTTCGAGACCTCTCATGGGAAGGGGATACGGTGTATCTTCAGACTACTGTATCCGAACGTTGGCGGCGGAAAGCCTTTGGCGACCTGAATGGGCAATTGAATAAGGTGGGTGCCACCGTGGTGATCGCACAGTTCGGAAAGATCGAGTCGCTTGACGGTCCGGGGCGTCTAGCAGATTTTACCAAGGCATACGACAAGTTGATTAACCAACTGTCAAACGATGATCGCCGCGTAGCTTTGCTTGCACCCCCTTCATTCGAATGGGAACAGGCGAATGGAGATTTCCTGAAAGCATATTCCAATGCGGTCGAGGAACTGGCCGCAAAACGAAAGATACCATTCTTTCGCGATTTAGTGGGAGAAACGAGACCGACTGCTCAGTTGGTCGAGGCAGTCCGAGAAAAACATAGGTTGTGGTACGAATACTGGCGACCGGCCAACTGGAAGTGCCTGTTCGGAGATGATAGTCGTAGGGTGTTCTCCAATGCGTCGAGA
>JABHOU010000186.1 GCA_018695085.1 Opitutia bacterium
CATTTCGTCCGCGAGGATGCCACCGAGTTTGTGCCGAAAGAGATGTAGCATCCAGCCGACGCCGATTTTTTGATAGGGTCTCAGGACGTCTTCCAGTTCCTTGGAAAGGGGAGGTGGTTCGAGCTTGTCGAGGTCGCGAAGTCCCGTGGCTCGGGTCTTCCAGATCTCGGGTGGTTTGAACTTGGGGTCGAGCTCCACAAGTATTTCTTCGCTTTCCGCGGTTTGTTCCGCCCGTAAGTGGTAGGTGCCCTTGCGCAGGAGCGGGGCCTCGTGCGATCCCGACAGGCTACGCTGAAGGGCATGGGTCTTTTCCAGCATCTTTTTGCCGAGCAGGTAGACCTTTCCGCCGGACTCGACGTGGTTGCTGCCCATCGCCAATGCTTGCTCGACCAAACTTTCGGGGGCATCCCCCGCCCGAATGGTTACCTGTATCTCGGTCATGCCCTCCTTTTCCTTGGCCTCCGTCTTTACCGTGGCTTCCCGAATGGACTTCGTATGGTTTCGGAAATTTTCCGTGAAGGTGGCATCGAAGTCGAGTTCCAGGGTTTCCTTGTGCTCGGCTAGGAAATCGAGAGTTTTTTCACGTCCACGGAGCCACCACCAGCGACGATTTTGTCGGTCCCGTAGGAAATTTGTCTCTCGCAGGAGTCGAAGCGTCGACTTGTAGGCGGGGTGCTCGTCGGACGGCAAGGTGATCATGAGGTACTCGGTTGATCCTTCCACCTCTATTGGTCGACCTTCGTACTCCGCCCATGCCTCCTCGCGAATGGCGGGGTAGACCTCGCGTTCTTCCGAACTTCCGGAGGTCGGGGAGGAAGCAGAAGTTCGCCGTTGCGAATCGGATGCGGTTTTCTCCTTTGGCAGGTGTTGGGATACGCCGAGCAGATCGCCGTCGTCCCAGTCGATGGGTTCCTGCGGTTTGTGGGCGAAGTAAAAGCAGGGAATGCCGCGAAGCATTTTGAGAAGCTCGGCCAGATGCTTTTTGCTCAAGTGTAGAAGAGAGGACAATTCCCCTCCGCACCATTGGGCCATGACAAAGGCGGCGGCACGTTCGGCATCGGGTAGTCCCGCAAGTCCGGCAGGTCCGGCTTTTTCGGGGGATACGGGTTTGCCCGATCCCGGGTCTAGCTCGAGCTTGGTTGGAATGGCGTCCCGTTCCGCGCAGGCTGCGAGGGTGGGGGGCAGGACTAGCCTGAGGTTCACGAACCTTGCGACGGGAAAGCGAAGTCGGCGAGGGTCTTTTCAGGGTCGTCTCCGGCGGGAGCACCGCCCATGGCGAAGTCGGGCTTGCCTCCACCCTTCCCTCCGAAAAGAGTGGCAAGTTCGCGAAGGAAGTCTCCCGCCTTGTGGCCTTTGGCGACGGCTTCGTCGGATGAGATGCAGATCATGGTGGCCTTGTCGCCCGCGATGGATACGAGGAGCGTGACGGAGGGAGCGGTGCCCTTGTTCACCTGCACGACAAGACCGCGCAGGTCGTTGGGAGCGACGTCGCGAACGATGCCCTTGACGAAGTGAATACCATCGCTTTCTACGGCTTGTTCGATCAGCTCTTCTGCAAGGTTTGCTTGTCCCTTTTGCTCATGCGAGCGCAACTTTTTTTCGAGGTCCTTGTTCTTTGCCTGAAGGGCGACGATCCGTTCGGAAACCTCCTCCGGTTTGCAGGCGAGATTTTGGGTGATGGAGGCGAGTTGGCGAAAGCGTTCGTTGGCGAGGGCGTGGGCATTCGAACCGGCAACGGCCTCGATTCGACGAGTGCCCGCGGCGATCGCGGATTCGCCGGTTATCTTGATGAATCCGATTTCTCCTGCGGACTGTACGTGCGTGCCACCGCACAGTTCCTTGCTCCATCCGCCAAGATCCACTACTCGAACGACGTCACCGTATTTGTCACCGAAGAAGGCCACGACGTCGTCGGGCTTTTCCGCGTAGGGAATTTCAACGGCTTCGACGGGGTCGTTGGCGAGGAGGTGTTCGTTGGCGAGTCCTTCGATTTCCTCGATTTGCGCCGAGGTGACTCCTTCGAAATGGGAAAAGTCGAAACGCAGGCGATTGGGCTCTACGAGCGAACCCGCCTGACGCACGTGATCGCCTAATACTTTGCGCAGAGCCCAGTGCAAGACATGGGTGGCGGTGTGGTGTCGCTGGATGGCGAGGCGCCTGCTTAGGTCTACGTTCAGGACTGCGGTTTGCCCGCTCGGGTCTTCGGTGAAGTCACCCGACACGGGATGCAGGAATCGTCCGGCGGCATCCTTGCTTACCTTGCCGACGGGCAAGGTTTCGCCACCAATTTCGACGGTTCCGGAATCTCCTACTTGTCCCCCCATTTCTGCATAAAAAGGGGTTTGATCGAAGATTAAGTAAGCGTTGTCGGCATCCCGAACCAAGCCTTGGCAGTTTGCGGAAAATTCCGTGAGGTTTTCCGGTTCGTAGCCTTGGAACTTGGTGGATTGGGCATCGTCGCCGTCTGCCTTTACCTTGATTTCGACAGTCTTGTGGGCGGCGCGAGCTCGGGTGCGCTGCTTGTCCATCTCCATGTTGAATCCATCCTCGTCCACAGAGAGGTTTCTTTCACGCGC
>JABHOU010000545.1 GCA_018695085.1 Opitutia bacterium
CCAATCAGCGACCCCGGTGTTGGGCGTCCATTCCTGATGGGTCAACCGGACGATCTTACGGCTCTTCAGGTGGATCTTGTAAATGTCCGACCCGGCCCTTGACGCCAAACGCCGTTGGGAGTTCAGGGCTTCCTTGCGCTGATCGTGAAAGTAAACGTAATAAATCCACTCGCCGTCCAGAGATGGAAAAGGATCTATCACCGATCCGTTGCCTCCCTTGACCAGCACTTCCTCGCTCCCATCAGGGTGAAGCAGCATTAAATCCGCGCCCGGTTCCATGCGTATGGGATCCTTGACCTCCGGCCAGTGGGCATGTCCCTCGTCACCGTATCGCGGAGCCCGCACGTAGACGACGTCGTAGTCGTGGGTGGCGGTAACCTGAGGGACCTCCGCCAATGCTTGATTTGAAATTGCAACAATTAGCGAGACGAGCAAAACGAACCTTTTCATGACAAAATTTACTTTCCCGCTCGAATGAGTCGGGTCAAGCACGAAGGAGGAGAAACTTCGATTTGGCTAGGTTCGCTAGAAGAACGCTGACGTGGAGCATCCGCAAGCTCAGTTTGGTTCGGTCGGCTTGCGTGTTCGAGGGGGGAGGCGATTGACGATGGAGTGGGGCGGGTCCTCCGCCGGCACTTGAAGTCTCTTGCGATGCATGGCCAATTGCTTGGTCAGCCTTTTTTGTACATTGGCCATGCCGGGTTGCCCGTAGACGCTCTTTATTTCGCTCGGGTCGGACTTGAGATCGAACAGTTCCCATTGGTCGACGTCCTTCTCATAGAAATGCATCAGCTTGTACCGTCCGTCGGCTACGCCGTAGTGGCGGCGAACATAGTGCCAGCCCGGGTATTCGTAATAATGATAATAAAAGCTTTTGCGCCAATCCTTGGGTGTCTTGCCTTTGAGGACAGGAACGAGGGATCGACCGTGGATGTCGGAGGGTACGTCGATGCCCGCCACCTCGCAAAAAGTGCCGGCAAAATCGATGGGGGAAACGATGTCGCCGTTGCGACTGCCCGGTTTGGTCACTCCGGGCCAGCGCACGAGCATGGGCGTACGCAGGGATTCCTCGTACATCCAGCGCTTGTCGAACCAGCCATGCTCACCAAGGTAGAATCCCTGATCCGAGCAGTAGATCACGATTGTGTCCTTGTCCAAGCCCGCTTCCTTGAGGTAGCCGAGCATCCGTCCGATCCCATCGTCCACCGAGGCGATGCAGCGCAGGTAATCCTTTACGTAGCGCTGGTATTTCCAGCGAACCAAGTCCTTGCCCGATAGGTTGGCCTCGGCGAGGGCTTTGTTCTTTGGGTCATAAGCCGCGTTCCAGAGTTTTCTTTGTTCGGGGGTGAGGTTGCCGGGTGGGCTCAGCTTGAGGTCGCCCTTGGTCATGGTTTCGGCGATGGTCATGTCCTGCTGGTAGGCGGCCAGTGTTCGTCCCTTGTAATCGTCGAAAAGAGTGTCGGGTTCGGGAAGGGTGACGTCGTCGTACTTGTTCAGGTACTTGGGAGCAGGTTGCCAATTTCGGTGAGGGGCCTTGTGCTGGAACATGAGCATGAAGGGTTCGTCCTTGTCCCTTTTGTTTTTCATCCAGTTCAGGGCGAGGTCGGTGATAATATCCGTGGTGTAGCCCACGTGCTTGATGACCTCGTCGTGTTTGCCGTCCCCGTCCGCGTCCAGGCGCATGGGCGGGTTGTAGTATGGTCCTTGTCCGATCAGAACTTCCGAGTAGTCGTAGCCCTGGGGGGACATATGAGTGCCCAGATGCCACTTGCCGACCACCGCAGTGGTGTAGCCCGCCTTGCGAAGAAGCTTGGGGAAGGTCTGTTGGGTTCCATCGAACTTGTTCCCGTTGACGAGGAAGCCGTTGGCGTGGGAGTACTTGCCGGTCTGGATGGAGGCCCGCATTGGTCCGCAGATCGAGTTGGTCACGTAGCACTGCTCGAAAAGCATGCCGTCCCGAGCGAGCGAATCGATATTCGGGGTAGGGCAGTGTTCCTTGAGCCAAGAGTCGTACGCCCCGACGGCTTGATATGCGTGATCGTCGGTGAAGATGAAAAGAATGTTTGGTCTTTTAGCCGCGCTCAGGGAAAGAGCGGTCGTGGCAAGGATCAAGGAAAGGAATTTCATCCAACCTAACCTACCGATCAAGTTTTCTTGGTCAAGCGTCCAGCAACCTTGACCTTATTTTGAGGGATGCAGGACAGTTCCTGGGTCGGACGGTTGGTTCCGTTAGGCAAGGGGAATTCCGAAGATGCAAGTCGGGTTGGTGTAGTTGCTACTCAGCAAACAATTTTCGAATGCGTTCTGCTTGGGCTTGCTGCTTTTGTAGATGCATTGATCTTTGACGCCTGAATTCATTCATATTGAAAACATTTGGAGTGGGGTTTTCGTTTACGTATTTCTTGCTGCTTACTTCCTTCCCGGTTGAGTCGAGTCGCTTCCAAATCCCATGTGGTTTGCCGGATAGGTAGTTTCGTTCGATTCTAAGGCGTCCACGGTGATCGAAAACTCTCACACTCCCCGAGAACGGAGATTCTTGGAGTGTGGCAATCAAATTATCACGTTCCCTTGTCAGCCTGGACAGTCTCGAGCTGATCTTTGTCTTTTCGCCCACTCCCAAGTGCTGATCTTGCGACATCATTCTCGAATATTCTTCGCGAATCCTTTTTATGCTTCCGTCCAGTTCGGAGAGGACTTTTGGGTTTTCGTACTTTGCACCAAGCTCTCTCACCCGATTCTGGTTTTTGGCCATATGATCAATCAAACCCAAGGCAAAGGACGAGTTTTGAACCTTGAGTGGAAAGGATGGGTCTACGGGTCTTCTTGCCATTTGGTAGTAGGCATCTGCCATGAAATCGGTATCCGAGACCACGATTACCGAAATTTGACGACCGGAAACTGAACTTTTGGTTTTACCCGTGACCTTGGCCGCGATCACTTGTTGCTTACCGGTCCCTGGAACCTTTGTCTTCGATGGGTTTAATCCTCTTCGGTTTCCTGAACCGTCCTTTGCCCAAAAAGTGTCCGCTTGGGTGAACCCTGTTTTATCTCCTGAGGAAACGAGTGGTTCGAAACTTAATTTTGAATTCTTTTTCGGAGAAATGAAACCCGAGCAATTAAAAAGTAGGTGCTCAATGTTCTTGGATACTACCAAGGAACCGAAAGCATTTTCAAACCCACCGACATAAACAAATTCGTCTGGAAAGCTCGAACTTTTTTGGATTACGGGAAATGGGTTGTACCTATCCCTCAATACCAGTTTTTGCTCGCCTCCTGACAGTTGGCAGAAATTCACTTCCAGAAGCTTCCACAGTTTTGACAAATCTCCTCTTGCACTCGGTTTTTTCGATAGCGGAACAGATTTGCTGATCGGGTTTGAGGACGGAGGGTCGAAAGTGCCGGGGAACTTATTTTCATGTACCATGGGAATGGGGTCTTCGAAAATGACCGTTGGAATGCCCGACTTTACCAAAGAGACCAGATGCTCAATACCCGAATCGTCCAGTAATGATGGTTGGACGACGACCATTGCATCGTATTCGGTTTTTAAATCTTTATCTTTGGAGATTGTGCGTACTTCATAGCGTTTTTTCATGGCTAGTACGAATTGCCATTCCTTTTCCTTACCAGGAGCGTGGCTTGTCAACGGAACTTTCTTTTTGCTTGGACCAAGCGCGTGCGTTGGGAAAATTCCAATGCTTTTTTTCACGAGGGAAGAGGAAGACCCCATGATTGAGTCGATCAGTTCGTTCTCTAGGGAGGCAACGGTTCCGAAGTAGGGAATGATTTGCTTCCCCCGGCTCCCTTTGACTGCAGCCCCAAAGTAAAGTGTTCCCGTATTTCTCTGGACCGACTGCTCTTGGTTTATTGAATGATTGAATATACTGGGAATTCCCAAATCCTTGGCGACCGAGCTCAAAGGGTCGTGCTCTTCGATCTCGTGAATTTCGGCTTGTACTTGCCCACTGGTAGTTTCCGAAATTTGTTTGATCAGACTGATGACTGACAAACGACGATGAAGAAGGCTTTGTGGGAAATCTTCCTTCGGGCTTACGAAAACCTCTATTTGCACCCGTTCCTTTAATTGCTTAATGGCCATACTTGAGGATTTAGACAAGATCGGTTCTTCCTTGAATATAGGCGAAAAACGCTCGATTTGCTTCCTGATTTGGTTGAGCGAGTGCAATTGTTCCGATTCTTGCGCCAAGGAGAAGTTGGTGCTAATCGTGCAGATAATCGTGGGTAGAAGGAAGTTCCGTAAGGTTGTTTTCATGCGAAGAAGTTATCAAATATATCATTTCCTTCCCATTATAATTTTCCACAATTATTGCAATGAGGGCAGCTTCATCCTGAAGTTTTCACGCGGATACCTCACTATTCTAGTGAAAAAGAAGTTGAGCCAAATTTAATTAGCGCAAGTCGAGAAGAAATAATTAAGGGTGAGTGGTGTTCACTGAAAAACCTAGATCCGCTTCAGGTCGCGGAGGAATTCGCGGTTTTCGGCCGCTTTTTCTTTCAGTAGTCGGGCGACTTCGTCCGCTTCCCTGTACTCGTTCCAGTCGAGCGTGAGGACGCGGGTATAATGGTCCATCTCGGCAATGAAGGTTTCGTATCCCTGGTGCAGTTTTTTCATGTAGTCGAGCGTGATCCCGCCCTCCGCATCTCGTCCGCGTTCTTGGATCCTTTGCATGGAGACTTCGGGGATGACCCGTAAATAGATCAGGACGTCGGGGTAGACGAGGAAGCGTTTCATGACGTTGAAGTGTCCGACGTAGGTCTCGTAGTCGCGCTGGTCGATGAAGCCCGCTTCGTGGAGCATGCGGGCAAAGATCGTGTCCTCGTAGATGGTACGGTCCTGGACAGCTCCCTTATCCTTGTTCCACACGATGCGCTGGTGCTGTTCGAACCTGCGAAAGAGGAGGTGGAGCTGCATCATGGCGCTCCATCTGTTCATGTCCGCGTAGAAATCGGACAGGTAGGGGTTGTCGTCCACGGGCTCGTTAAACGCGTCGTAGCCGAGGTGGTCGGCAAGTTGTTGGGAGAGGGTAGTCTTTCCCGCCCCGATGATTCCGGCAATTCCGATGAACATGATTCGACCGACCCTACCGCTTGGACGAACTCGGTCAAGCTTGGGGTGGGGGAGTGCGCCGGTTATTCCGGGATGGTGATCTTGACCGCCCAGCGTTTATCCCATTGGTGAGTCTTCCAATTGTCCTTGGATGCATAGGTGAGCACGATCATTTCATCATCGGCGTCACCTGTGCGGTCGATCACTTCGAGGTAAAGAAACCCGTGGCGCAGGCCGACCCCTTCGCTCGGATTCCTTGGGTTCGTCTTGGCCGCTCCCGCATCATCGGGGTTGAATAGCCAGACGCCTTCCTTCAAGTTCCGGTTGAATTCCTTTCCGTTCCATCTTGTCCGGGTGGGTGGAGATCCATGGGTATGCCCGTGAAAGAGGGCGACCACGTTGTAGCGTTCGATCAGCGCCCAAAAGGCGACCAAGTCTTCCTTGGGCCAGTCGAAATGGGGACCGAACGGATGGAGGTGAAAGGACAGGACGATCGGTCTGCCCGATGACCCGATTGTTTCCTTGAGGTCTTTCTCGAGGAACTCGAGGCTCGAGCGGGGAGCGTAATGATGATCCTTTCTGCGCTTGTCGCCCGCACCTGCGAACATTCCGAGGTTCACCAGGTGCAAGGGTCCCCAATCCCAGGAATAGTGCAGGCCGTTTTCGGAGATCTTGGTCAGGTTGGGCCGTTTCTTGTTCCGGGCGATGATGTCCTCAATGATAAAGGTGTCCCCTTGCGGGCCGTCATGGTTGCCATGGAGCTCGTAGACCGGGTAGGGGAGCCGACCGTCCTTGCCGGTCAATCCAAAGTCCGCCTTGTAGCGCTTCCATTCGAAACATTGCATGGCTGAGTAGGGCCCGCCGTTTTTATCAGCGCTGTCGATCAGGTCCCCGGTAACGATCATTCCGAGCAGATTGTTGGATACCTTGCCGCCGCCTAGGGAATCGGGGATCTCCTTGCCTGCCAAGGAACCGACCAGGCGAATGAATCGTTCCATGGCTTCTTCCGAGTACGGATCGAGGGCTTTGGGGGTGGCCGATTTCTCGGCATGGTATTGCGGATCTCCGCAAACGATGAAGGCGTACCGTTTTTCCTCGTCGGCTGTCAGGCTTCCGCAAAACAAGAAAAGACAGAGGCTGGGTATCGGAAAAAGTTTCATGAGTCGGAAACTTTTCCCCTTATGTTCCGCAAAAGGTTTGCAGTACCTTTTCCTCCGGTTTCGGAGGGGATTGGTAGGGCGTGAGGTGGTCCCCGTTCTCGTATGGGTTCTCGAGCGCCTTCAGGAGATCGTGAAAGGGCTTGTGGTTACCTTCCTCGCCAGCTTGAAGGGCTTCCTCGACCTTGTGGTTGCGGGGAATGACAGCCGGGTTGACGGATTTCCTGAGGGCGAGGGAGGAGTCCAAGTATTCTTCTTCCCCGAGGCGCGCTTGCCAGCGGGCATTCCACGCTTGAAAACTTTCGGTGGCATAGAGTTCTCCGTCGGGAAGTTCCTTTTGGCTCAGGTCGCGGAAGGTATTGGTGTAGTCGGTCGTGTTCTCATGCATCCAGTCGAGGAGGTCGGTGATCAGGCTTTCATCCTCCTTCTTTGACTCGGCGAGCCCGAGCTTGGTTCCCATCATGGAGAGCCACTTGGCTTTGTAAACCTGTTCGAACGCGTTCAATGAATTCTCGGCCATACCGATAGCTTCTTCCGTTTCGTCATGCATCAGGGGCAGAAGGCTCTCGGCCAGACGGGCGAGGTTCCATTGGGCGATGTACGGCTGATTGGCATAGGCGTAGCGTCCCTTGCGGTCGATCGAACTGAAGACCGTGTCGGGTGCAAAGACGTCCATGAAGGCGCAGGGTCCGTAATCGATCGTTTCTCCGGAAAGGGCCATGTTGTCGGTGTTCATGACTCCATGGATAAAGCCCACTCTCATCCAGTGGGTGATTAGGTCGGCCTGTTGTTCGATGACCGCTTCGAGCAGGGCGAGGGCTTGGTTGTCGTTTTCCTTGACCATAGGGAAGTGCCGATCGATCAGGTAGTCGAAGAGTGCTTGGGTGATTGCCGTGTCCTCATGGAGGCATGCATACTCGAAGGTGCCTACCCGGATGTGCGAACCGGCGACACGGGTCAGGATTGCTCCGGGTAATTCGTTTTCCCGGCGCACCGTTTCCCCGGTTGCAACGACGGCCAGGCTGCGCGTGGTGGGGATCCCTAGTGCATGCATAGCTTCGCTGATGACGTATTCCCGAAGCATCGGACCGAGGGCGGCCCGTCCGTCTCCTCCGCGGGAATAGGGGGTTCTTCCCGATCCCTTGAATTGGAGGTCAAGACGTTGACCCGATGGAGTGACGTGTTCGCCCAGCATAATGGCTCGTCCGTCCCCCAGCATGGTAAAATTTCCGAATTGATGACCCGCATAGGCTTGAGCCAAGGGCTCGATTCCGTCGGGGACGAGGTTTCCGGAAAGGAGCTGGGTCCTTTCTTCTCTGCTCATGCCCGAGAGATCCAGGCCAATCTCGCCAGCTAGCTTTTCA
>JABHOU010000462.1 GCA_018695085.1 Opitutia bacterium
ATGGTCGTGGTCGTGGCCTCGAAGGGATATCCGGAGTCCTATCCAAAAGGTGAAATCATTAACATTCCGGATTCCCTGCCTGAAAACACCGACCTCATACACGCCGGCACCAAGCAAAACGAAAACGGCGAGATCGTCTCGGCAGGTGGCCGAGTGCTCGGGGCAGTAGGACATGGTTCGACCCTCTCCTTGGCCGCCGAGCGTGCCTATGCATTGTGCGACAGCATCGATTTCACATCCAAATTCTTGCGTCGCGACATCGGGCACAGGGAGTTAAATAGAACCTAAAGCATTCGACCTTGCCTTTTCTCGCCGAGGCGGAGAAAACAAGCCCGAAGCCAAAGGGAATGGGACGTAAAAGCAGAGAAAAAAAAGAGCGGAAAAAGGAAAAGCTCATCCTTTTCGTGTGCACGGCAAACATTTGCCGGAGTCCAATGGCGGAAAAACTTTTTGCGGATGCTCTCGCAAAATCCGGAACCAAAAAGAAAATTCAGGTTTTTTCGACAGGACTCTCCGCCGTCGAAGGCGACAAGGCATCCGACAATTCGGTAACCGCATGCGAAGAATTAGGTTTAGACCTCTCCGACCACAGAAGTTCGGTCCTTACTCGGACTACCCTGCAAAACGCCTCGGCGGTTTTCTGCATGACCGAGTCTCACCGAGTATTGATCAACATGTACTTTGACCTCCCGGAAGGAGCCCCTATTTTCCTGATGCGCGAATTTGCCGATGGAAACGACAAAGAACTGCCGGACCCCTTCGGGCAAAGCCTCGAGGTCTACCGTGAATGCCGCGACAGAATGAAGGATTCACTGCCCTCGCTCCTTGCTTGGGTTGAAAAGAATTTATAAACAAATAAACATCCAAAACCGATATCGACTTAAACAACCATGTCATTGAATCAGGCCTCGCTCGCCGAACTCGACCCGGCTATCCACAAAGCCCTCGAGGACGAAAAAAAACGTCAGCAAACGCATATCGAGCTCATCGCTTCGGAAAACTTCACCCTGCCGGCCATAATGGAGGCGACGGGGAGCGTATTGACCAACAAATACGCAGAGGGTTACCCTGCAAAGCGCTATTATGGGGGCTGTGAACACGTCGACGTAGCCGAAAGCCTCGCCATCGAGCGGGCCAAGTCCTTGTTCGGAGCCGAACACGCAAACGTACAGCCACATTCGGGGAGCCAAGCCAACACGGCCGTTTATTTCGCCGTACTCGATGCGGGCGACAAGATTCTAACCATGAGCCTTCAGGATGGGGGGCATCTCACTCACGGTCACCCAAAGAACTGCAGCGGTTTTCTTTACGAAGTCGTGAATTACGGCGTAGATCCGGAAAGTGGGCACATCGATTACGATGCCATTGAAGCGACAGCTCAGGCAGAAAAGCCCAAGCTGATTACCGTTGGAGCCTCCGCCTATCCAAGAATCATAGACTTCGAGAGAATGGGCCGGATTGCCAAGGATTGCGGGGCTCTTTTGTTAGCTGACATCGCTCACATAGCTGGTCTTGTTGCCACCGGACTTCACCCCTCACCCGTTCCCCATGCAGATTTCGTAACCACGACCACGCACAAAACCCTACGGGGACCACGAGGAGGTTTGATCCTTTGCCGAGAAGAGTTCGCCAAGGCGATCGACTCTGCAGTCTTTCCGGGATCTCAAGGCGGCCCGCTCATGCATGTCATCGCGGCCAAGGCCATCTGTTTCGGCGAAGCGGCCAAGTCGAGCTTCAAGGAATACCAAGAATCAGTAATCGCCAACGCCGATGCGCTCGCCAAGGAACTAGCTTCTCGCGGATACCATTTGGTAAGCGGAGGAACGGACAACCACCTCATGCTCTTGGATTTGAGACCATCCCACTCCGACCTCACAGGCAAACAAGCCCAGCAAGGCTTGGAAAAGGCCAACGTCACCCTGAATCGAAACACCGTACCCGGAGAAACCCGCAGCCCTTTTCAAACAAGCGGACTCCGCATCGGATCACCTGCCGTAACCTCAAGGGGTATGGGAATCACCGAAATGAAAGAGATCGGAGCAATCATTGATCTTGTCCTTGGCGATTTTGAAAATGAAACGGTGCTAACGGAGGCTAGGGAAAAGGCACTTGCACTTTGTGGGTCCTTTGAATTACCTTATTGAAAAATGCTAAGTGGATTTCATTTGGTCTAAAGCACCACGAAATCTCAAACTGGAAAATACCTTCTTAACACAGTAAATTGCCATGGAAATGAAAAATCAGCGTAAAAAAGGCTTCACCCTAATCGAGCTTCTCGTAGTTATTACCATTATCGGCATTCTTGCCGGCATAGCCTTCGTGGGCTTTGGCGACGTATTCGGTTCGGCAGGACGTACCACTGCTCAAAAGAACTTGAAGACAGTTTACGAATCACTCGCTGCAAAAACTCGGTCTTTCCCAATGAACGACGATGTGGGAAGTGTGGAAGAATTTGTAGTCTGGTGGCGCAACAAAACCAAGGACACGCGTCCTGAACTTTGGTTCATTGGTGAGGACGAAGAAGTCAAGGACTTGGCAGAGGACGAAGACAGTGACGGTATCCCAGCTAACATTCCGGATGATCATAACGATTTTGATGGTGAACAAATCAAGGCTCTGGGATATTGCGTAGCGATCCCCGGAAACAACGCCGAAACGAGAAACTTTCTTGCTAATCTCAAGAGTGGCGCTTTTCCCTTGATGTGGTCTCGCGGACTTGATGCAGGTGATGACAAGTGGGATGCAGGAGGTGCTTGGGGAGGAGAAGGAGGTCACGTCCTCTTCAGTGATGGAACTGTTCGTTGGTATGACGACACCAAAGGAAAAGACGAAAATGGAGTCTTCACCGAAGCCATTAATAAGAAAGATGGAGCTGATGTGAAAGCTAAACCGACGTCCAACATTCAGGACGCATTACCTGAGGGATGGGAGATATACAAACCCGAGTAAAAAGATCCTCCGAGCACACTAAATATTTATTCAAGAACGCCGTGGGCAAGAATACTGTCCACGGCGTTCTTTTTTTTAGAAGAAACGGACGAGCAGGTGTAAGGGTTGAAGGGCGGGAAGACCCTATTTCACTTGCTCAAGGAGCTTCCGCAACAGCTCTGGACGGAGACGAAGTGGAACTCCGAAGGCTCCCACCGAAAAAATCCAAAGGGAAGACGAAGAAGAAATTTGGTCGAAAACAGGCAAAACCTCGCTATGGAGTAGCCAAGATTCTGAAACGGGGAACGGATGAGTTTCTAGGTTATTTGTCGAAATCGGGTAAAAAGACGACATTGGTTGCGGAAAGCTCTCGCCTGCATGTTCCATTCAAGGTGATCGGGGATTCCTCCACAGCCCGGAATGGAGAAAAGGTTTTGGCCAAATTTCATCGATGGGACTCCCCTGCCCCAGTGCCTTCCTGCCGCATCATTCGGGTGCTCGGTCCTGCAGGAGACCCGGTAACCGACCATATCGGCATACTCGCCAAGTACGGTTTGTCGGGCGAATTCCCACAAAAAGTAGACGATGAAGCAGAAAAAACACCGTCTAAAGTTCAACCGAAGGATCTCACGGGTCGCCGCGACCTCCGCAAAGTATTTACGCTGACCATCGATCCGCTCGATGCGCGAGACTTCGACGATGCGCTTTCTCTGCGCACCATGGAGAAAGGCGACTTTGAAGTCGGTGTCCACATAGCCGACGTCTCCGCCTACGTAAAACCAGACTCAGCCTTGGATCATGAAGCCCGCAGAAGGGGCAACTCCACTTACTTGGTCGGAGAGGTGGTACCGATGCTGCCGCAAAAACTGTCGAATGGAATCTGCAGTCTGGTCGAGGATGAAGACAGGCTGGTGAAATCGGTTCTTTTTAGATTCGGCAAAGATGGAAGTCTTCGTGGGAGCAAGCTGGTAGAGAGTGTAATCCGAAGCGACAAACGCCTCACTTATGAACAGGCAAAACTGTTCATGACGGAAAAAGACTTGGCGGCTATTCGCTCGGCAAAACCACCGCAGAGCCGATATTCAGGAAATCCGGGAGTACCGCTTTCCAAGCTTCCCAAGGGTGTTCTCGGGCAAATTCGAGATACAATTAAAACATTGTGGTCCATTGCCTCCAAGCTCCGGGTTTCACGATTGAGAGCAGGTTCATTGGACTTAGCTAGCACCGAGGTGAAAATTTTGGTTGATGGCAGAGGGGTTCCCGAACGAATTATCCAAATCGAAAACGATGATAGCCATAGCCTGATCGAGGAATTCATGCTCCTTGCCAATGAAACCGTGGCAAAGGAATTGCGAAAACGAAAATTGCCGGGGATTCATCGCGTTCATCCAGACCCAGATCCTGAAAATCTGGAAGAACTGAGAGCTTTCGTATCTCTCTATGACCTATCTTGCGGAGATCTCACGAATCGAAAAGAGGTCACCAAGCTCTTGGCTTCCATTCACAAGCATCCCTTGGCTCAAGTTCTTCGAATCAAGTTTTTACGCAGCCTGAAGCAGGCCTGTTATCGAGCGACCCCGGATGGGCACTATGGCTTGGCCAAGCAAGATTATCTTCATTTCACCTCACCTATCCGACGCTATGCCGATCTCGTCGTCCATCGAATAGTGGAAGGGATTCTTTCATCCGGCCAAAGGAAGAGACCCGATGCCAAGCGCTTGGACGGCATAGCTAAGCATATTTCCGTAACGGAACGCAACAGCGTGGATGCCGAACGTGAATCCGTGAAGACAAAACTCGTCGCCTTCTATGAGCGAGAACTGAAAGAGAATAAACCGACACCGCACGATGCGGTTATCACAGACATAATGAAAAAAGGGTTTTTCATTGAATTACCCGACACCTTGGCCCGAGGTTTCGTTCCTATGCGCACCTTACCTAGAGACCAAAATTACCGCATCGCCACGAATGGAACGTCTATTGTTGGGCGGGATCCTCGCAAACGCCTTAAACTCGGCCAAAAGATAAAGGTTCTCGTATACAAAGTGGATCACGCTGAAAAACAGATTGATTTCAAGCTGGCAGGGAAATAATCCCTTTAGCACGCTATCCCGACTTAAAAAGTCCCTTTTGACTTGGTTTCCGATCTGTACCCGAAGGGTTGACAGATTTCCGATTGAAATCTCTATATGATGACAACATACCGCTTTTCCATTTTGAAACCGGCATCTTGCATTTTCTTGAGTGACAAATACGCTTTTATTTTAGACTGACCTTAATTTCCCACGAGACTAACAATCATCTGTATTTCTCGCCCAGTGCTAACACATGAACCACAACTACCATTCTGAACTAGAGAAAATTTGGAAAGACGCCGTCAATCGATACGAACTAGGAAAACATTCCCCTGATGGATTTCTTTCGGAAGAGGAACTCCAATTTCTTGCCTCGATAGGCATGAACGTCATGGACGTCTTCGATTTCGCCGAGGACTGGGTATGCGAAGGAACGCCCGATCTAGCAACCTTTCTAATGATACATGACGCTCGAAGAGATTACTTTCTCCGCGAACAAGGTGGAGTGGCATCGGACGAACAATTGGATTCGTCCACCCTTCCGGCCAAAAGCGAAGAAATCGAGGGGATTCGCTGGTTGCCTCGAATAATTCCCAAGGCAAGGGCGAAACTTCGGGGTGAACTCCCGCCCGACACAATGTTCTGCTGTGGCGGAGACCGAAATTTCTTTCAAACCAACGACATTCATCCCAGTGAGTTTCTGGCCGTCGTCAGAGATGCAGGTGACGACGATCAAATCATCATCGAATGGGTATTGAAGAGAAGTCGGGAATCTTAAACCTTATGCCATGAATTTTGAAAAATACCATGCCTTGGGAAACGATTACCTAGTACTCGAACCGAGTGAATGCCCTCACCCTCTGGCCGAAAAAGAAATCGTCCGGATCTGTCACCGTAACTTCGGCTTGGGTTCCGATGGTATTCTTTTGGGTCCATCCTCGTCAACTGAAGCCGATTTTGGGCTCCGCATCCTCAACCCGGACGGGAGCGAGGCCGAAAAAAGTGGCAATGGCTTAAGAATCTTTGCGCGTTATCTTCGCGACCAAGGCAAAGTGGGAGTGGAGCCCTTCACAATCGATACCCTTGGAGGCATAGTAACTTGCGAAGTGTCCTCTGACGCCTCCGTAATTTCCGTCGAGATGGGACAAGTCAGTTTTCGCAGTGACGAAATCCCGGTAAACATTGAAGGCGATCCTCGCGAAGTGCTTGATGAAGCGATAGAAGCGGCTGGACAATACCTGCAATACTACGCTGCGACAATCGGCAACCCGCATTGCGTAGTGCCGGTAGACAAGGTCGACCGAGCTTTCGCCTGTGAAATCGGTCCGATCCTGGAAAACCATTCCAACTTCCCCAATCGTACAAACGTACAGTTTCTCGAGATTTTGGACCGAAACAACATTCGCATCGAAATCTGGGAGCGGGGAGCAGGCTATACCCTTGCTTCGGGCAGTAGCAGTTCCGCCGCCGGAGCCGTGGCCCGCAAGACGGGAGCTTGCGACGAGGACATCACCGTCCATATGCCGGGAGGAAATATCCAGCTCCGCATAGACGACGAGTTCAACGTCACCATGACGGGTCCGGCGACCCGAGTCGGCCCCATGACGCTTGACCCGGAATGCCTAGTCGGCTCTTGAGACGTCCTCGGGTTTGCGGGCAACCCAAAATCGGCATTCGTCCGAGAACTTCCTTACAAGATCACTCTCATTCGCCAACTGCGATCGCAACGCGTCGACTTCGACCTTGAAACCAACTTCCCTCAGGTCCGACACGACATCTGCCTTCGTTGGCACATGAATATAAAGCTTCCCCATATCCGTAGACTCGAAACGATCTCCGTACTCAAGCAACTCGGGAATCTGCTTCTCCTTGCGCCAAGCTAGTTTTTCACGCTTCCAGAACTTTTTCCACTTTGCGCATTCACGATCATGCGTAGTGAACACGAAATAACTTCCAGGTTGAAGAACACGGAATATTTCCGATATGGCTTTTTGGCGATTGATGCGAGCGGGAATCTGCATGAGGCCATTGAAACCGAAAACGGCTCCGTCAAATAGATCATCCTCGAATGTCAATCTCGTGGCATCAGCTACTCGCAAGTGCACCCCGTAGTCCATCGCTCGGCCCAAACGACGAGCCCTTTCAATCATCTTGCGGGAGAAATCAGTTGCCAGAAGGTTTTTATAACCTAACTCCCAAAGCCCAAATGATATGCGTCCGCATCCGCAACCCAGCTCCAGCAAACTAGCCGACTTGTCCGGAAAAACTCGTTGAAACACCTTCGACTCGGATTCCCAGAGCCCTATTGCAGAAGCGGCATGGGCGTAATGCTCCAACACCTTTTCTCCACAAAAATAATCCCGCACCTTATCGGCATCGACTTTCTTAACTGACTTCAGATCGACCATAACCTAAAAGAGAATGAAGGATCGGAACATTCGGGCAAGAATCTTCCGGTTCCAAATTTCTTGCCTCTTACCCCAAAAATTGTTTTATTTAGCCTTTTTCCGCAAAATGAAAGCCACTATTGAGACCCAAGGTAGTCAATTCACCGTAGAGCAAGGCGACAAGCTCTTTGTAAACCGTTTCCCTGAATCGACAGAGGGCGACGTCATAGATATTGACAAAGTGCTCATGCTCGTCGACGACGGCAAAGCCTCTTTCGGGGCACCCTTCGTCGAAGGTGCTTCCGTGAAGGCCAAGATCCTCGAAAACAAGAGGGCTAAGAAAGTCATCATCTTTAAGAAAAAACGGCGCAAAGGCTACAAACGCCGCAAAGGACATCGTCAACAGATTTCAGTGATTGAAATCGAGTCCATCAACGCCAAGTAACCCCAAGAAAAGAGATATTCCATGGCTCATAAAAAAGGACAAAGCACTTCCAGTAACGGTCGCGACAGCAATAGCAAGCGCCTCGGAGTAAAAAAGTTCGGCGGTGAAAGCGTAGTGGCGGGCAACATAATCTTACGCCAGCGCGGAACCAAGTATCACCCCGGAAGCAATGTGGGCTGTGGTCGTGATTTCACCCTTTTCGCCCTCAAGGACGGCAAGGTCAATTTCGACAAGGAACACCGTAAAGTAAGCATCGAAACCGTTTAGTATATTCCTCAATTGTTTTGCGGGCATCCCTCCCGCCACCCCCTAGCATGGAAGAACCCCAACCCCGGGAAGAGTCCGAAAGCGAGTTACCCCAACTCGATTTTGAACAATGCCGAGTACTTGGTTCGTTGATCGAAAAGGAGTTAACCACTCCCGAGTACTACCCAATGACTCTCAATGCGCTTCTGAACGCCTGCAACCAAAAGAACAACAGAAGTCCGAAAGTTAATTTCTCCGAGGAGCAAGTCTCCCAAGCCATCGACCAGTTACGCACTAAAGGACTCGCATTCAGAATGGATCTGGTAGGATCCCGAGTCCCGAAATTTCAACATCACTCGGAAAAAACGCTCGACTTGATAAAACCCGAACGAGCTATCCTTGCCGAATTATTGAATCGTGGGCCCCAAACCGGTGGGCAGTTACGTAGCCGGGCGAGCCGTATGTTCGATTTCGAGGGGCTTTCCGACGTTGAGGAAACCGTAGCGGAAATGCAAGACCGCGACGAACCGCTCGTTATGGACATGGATCCTGCCCCCGGTCAAAAGGAACGGCGATGGCGTCACACCCTTGCCCCTCCTCCCACCGTTGAGGAAAGCGAGGTTGGAGCAGTCTACGTACCTGCACCTGATCCTAGCATAGAAAAAGTAGAATCAATGGAGACCGAGTTCAAGGAACTTCGTGATGAAGTGGAAGCTCTACGTTACCAAGTTCGTGAAATGTCCGACGACTTTCGCGAATTCAAGAAGCAATTC
>JABHOU010000588.1 GCA_018695085.1 Opitutia bacterium
CGTCTAGGTCTCCGCTCCCGGCAACGTACGACGGATTACCTGCTGAATCGTTTGTACCTGTATAACTGCTCACAAGAAGGACTCCGGTCTTATTGTCGGCATTTCGCCAACCCACGGGACCATAGATAGGCCAACCATCAGCGGCAAAACCGATTAGCGGTGAATGCCCATTCGCCACAAGCAAGGCATCAAGCTCATCGCACTTGTCTTTTTCCGATTTCCAATCGTCCTTGATCAAGCGCAGGCAGGTAGGATATTTGTGGTAGTGGTATACGCCGTTAATCTGGGGATGCCCACAACAACCGGAAAAGATTCTACCGTATGCAGCTGTTTCATTCGGATCCTCGAAGGGATTGTAAACAGGTATTCCATTCAGTGCGACCCCCACGGTGCCAAGAGCGGTGTCAGTAGCAGTCGCATTGTTTACCGGATTTAGGGGAAGGCGAAAAACTTCCTCCGCCGCAACGACTTGGTTGGGATTATTTCCTCCGCTTGCTCCGAGATTATTCTCGCTCAGCTTCAGGCTTTCGAACCCTCCGTTGGCCGCCGTATTCCAACCATTCGAGACATCAACACCCATAACGCTCGGCTTGTAATTTGGGATGCCATTAGCCGTAACGACCATTTGGTCGTTATCCGAGTCTTTATAAATGGTTATGGAATTGGACAAGTTTTGTCCATCGATGGTCAAGGTGACCGGCCCCCCGACCGCAACTTGGTTTCGGTAATTCGATACTATCAAGCGAGCCCTACGCTCAAATGAGGAATCTCCTTGGAGAAAAACAAGCGCGGAAGAAAGGGAGGTTTCGGTTTCCTCGCCGACCTGGGTCCAACCATCAGAAGCGGAGGAGTTCGAATCGTAATAGAAAACCCCCTCGGTCGAGCTTAATGTGATGCGATCAACGTTTACAGAGGAAGTGGATGTGGTGTTGGAGTCTTTTCCGGACTGCACTTGGGCCAAGATTTCAGCTAAAGAAAAATAAGTACTGGCGGCATAGTGGTAAAAGCCCTTGATCGCGCTAAAGTATCGCCACCCCTGAAGATCATTAAGATACAACCACGGGTAAAACTCCTTCTTCGTCCACATCCACTTGAGGTCGGGATGGTACAACCAAGTGGCGTCGGTTCCAGAATCCACGGGGTAAAGCCAACCGAGGCTTTCGTGATAAATCCAGTTTGCGTTCGAGTCAAAAAAGTTTCCGAACCATGAACTCTGCTTCCAACCCGAAGAAACGTCAGTCGTTGCATCCGCCCGAACATAAGCACCGAGAACGGAAGGAGAACTTGAGGACGAACTCGGCGAGTAATTACCGTCGGGCAGTTTCGATATTGGGAACTTGTAGTCGGTTGAGGTCAAGAGGGCCACAACTGCCGGATCGGTCGACTCCAGCATGCTTCTTGTGTAAGGCTTCCACTCACCCGTATAATCCTCATGAACGCGACCGGGCCAATCCTGTCCACCGAGATAAGTAGTGGTCGCCCAGAAGACGTATTCGGTAATCTGGGTTCCGTAATCCGCAGTATCATCGTAATAGGAATACCAAGCGTTTACAGGATACGAAGAAGGGATTGTTTCAAAGTGTCCTCCGCGAGCCGTATCCATGGCCAAGGCGACACTGCTGCCAACCTTTTCTCCCCATACGGCTGGAAAAGCTTCGTCCCATCCCTTGTCGGTGACCAAATGCAAGACTTCCTCGAGGGTGGCATCACGGTCACTTCCGTTGCTGCCATTCTCAAAAATCTCCATTGCAAAAAGGTTTTGGGCTCGCGTGATGGAATTTTCGAATGACTCGAATGCGGTTTGCTTGCTCTCCTGTTCTTGCTCGGAAGCGAAGAGTACCATTGTCGCTATTTGGGCGTTTGAACTTCCTTTCAAGGCAGCCAGCACTTCCGCTTGGTCAATATTACCGTCCTCGTCGTTATCCAAGTATTCGGCCAACATATTCGCCGCATGAAGAGTCTTTGCCTCAGAGACTCCTGAAGTGGCAAGCACGCGAAGCCCCAACACCTCCACGCATTTATTGAAGACCGACTTGCTCGCCTCGATATCGGACGGGAAAGAAGCTGAAAGTTGAATGGGAGCGGAAAAGGATTTGAGCAACCCGAGAGTAAGCAAGAAAATCGAAAGGAAAAGAGGACGCAAAGACATGATGTTTAATTGGAGTGAACAGTTGATAAGATGTTTTCCGTGGTTTCCACTTGTAAAAAAGCAAGCAAGGTTTCCGCAGCTATGCGTGAAAATTCGGAATCATTGACAGACGCGGGAATTTCTTGAAGGTCTACGTCCTTGCGAAGGTTGGACTTGATGGCAGTGAAAAGAGCTTGGTCGGCACCGGAATCGTGAAAGGGTTGCCCAGGGGCGGAAATGATGCTGATGGCCTGAGAGGGTATGAGAACGGAGCATGAACCAGTGGAGAGGTTCGCCTTCTCCGCAAGGACACGACCCAGATGAGAGCACTCCTCGGAAGTGGTTCGCATTAGAGTTACTTGCGGGTTGTGCTCGTAAAAAAGGCGTTCAGAGAATTTTTTCGGTATGGTATCGCGTGGACCAAAATTCACCATATCGAGACATCCCGGAGCTATCACGGCGGGGACACCGTTTCTTGCCGCTGCCTCAAGACGAGTAGGCCCGGCGCCAAGAATACCGCCGACAAGTTGATCGGCCCACTCGGTGGTAGTGAGATCGAGAACACCCGACACGAGCCCTGACTCGATGAGGCTCTCCATAGCGCGACCACCCGTTCCGGTGGCGTGAAAAATCAGCACCTCGTAACCAGCTTCCTCGAGTATGAGCTTAGCTTGGTTCACGCAATCGGTGGTATTCCCGAACATACTGGCTGCGATTATTGGCTTGTCAGCGGCAGGAGGGGCTTTGGCTTCCACCATGCCGCAAATGGCGCCAGTGGCATTCGCGAAGATGGGACGTGAAATTCGATTAAGACCAGCGACGTCGACCACGCTGGGCATCATGACGACGTCCTTCACTCCGATGTAGACCGGCACGTTCTCGCTGGCCGCGAGGGTAGACACCATCAGCTTGGGAAAGCCTACGGGCAAGGCTCGCATCGCCGAGGTCCCTATGGCGGTCCCTCCTCCCCCGCCGAGTGAAATGATACCGTGAATCTTCTTTTCGGCAGCCAGCTTGGCAACGACTATAGCGGCACCTTCCGACATGACCTTTACCGCTTCGCCTCGATCACGACGATGAACGAACGCGGCAAAGTCAGTTCCCGTAGCGGCTACCAGTTCCTCGCGAGTAACGTCCGGAGCAATTGTAGGAGGATCGAGTGAACCTGCGTCGATCAACAATACTTGGTGACCACGTTCGCGAATGAGCTCGGCGACATAGCCATGCTCCTCGCCCTTGGTGTCGAAGGTACCTAGGACCGCAATGGTAGACATGCGATCAGTCCCTCTCGGGAAGCTCGATCTCGCAAAAGGCCTTCACCTGAGAAGTTAGGGCCGACTCCGTGGGAAGACGTTCCATTGAACTCGCTCCATAAAAGCCATCCACGCCTCGGCAGTTCCTCAGAACGTAACCCGCATCCTCGGGCATCGAAATGGGACCGCCATGGCAAATCACCAAGACATCGTCGCGAACCGACTTGGCGGCATCGGCAATAGCCTGAACTTCTTGTACCGCATCATCCAGAGTCATGGCAGTCTCGGCCCCAATGGAACCACCGGTGGTCAAGCCCA
>JABHOU010000314.1 GCA_018695085.1 Opitutia bacterium
GTGGATGGACTTGGGGCTCGATTGGACAAACTGTTAAATCATGGCAAAATATCCCAAAGGTCGCAGGCGAACAGTTTCCCCAAAGCCGAAAGGCAAACGCCCCGAACTTGAAGACCCCAGTTGCTACCTGTTACGAACCTTGCTCGCCGCCAGACCCGATTACGTGTCAGGCAGCGTGCTGGCCGACCGATTGAAAATGACTAGGGTGGCGGTTTGGGGCCGGGTCGACAAATTGCGCTCCCAAGGTCTCGAAATCGAAGCTGCCCGCAACCGCGGTTATCGCATGGAAGCCGAACCCGACCATTTCAATCAGCACCTTCTGGAAGCTTGGCTTCGGGAGAAAGGAGTAGACTGCCCGATCTCTGTATTCGATTCTCTGGACAGTACCAACTCCGAAGCTGAGCGGCAACTCGCCGGCGGCAGAAAAGGGTCCTTTGCCGTTATCTCCAGTTCTCAGGAAAAAGGTCGTGGAAGATTGGGACGGAAATGGCACAGCCCCCCCGGAGGAAACCTTTACCTTTCCGTCGCTTTTCGACCGGAGATGCCTGCCATGCGACTGAGATTGCTGACACTGTGGTTGGGCACCCGACTGTGCAACCATCTCCGCTCGCTATCGGGAATCAATCTCATGGTAAAGTGGCCAAACGATCTCGTTGTGGATGGTCGTAAAATCGGCGGCATGCTCACGGAAGCATCCATTGACCCCGAACATGTTCGCACGCTTGTTTTCGGTCTTGGATTGAATGTAAACGCAGCTCGAAATCGTTTTCCAAAAGCTCTTAAGGATACAGCCTCGTCACTTAAGTCGGAAGCTGGTGGAAGCTTCCGCTTGCATGAATTAGCTGCCGGGACAATCGGAATCATCCTCAACGGTTATAAGGAATGCCTCGACAAACTTGACTCCAAAACTCTCAAGAAATCTTGGCAACCTCTGGATGCCCTCGCAGGCAAACGAGTCATCGCTCAATCGGGCAAGGAAACTGTGAAAGGAAAGGCTTCCGGAATAGATGAGTCCGGAGCCTTGCTTATTAAGCTAAGAAACGGAAGAATAAGATCTCACTCATCAGGGGACGTGACCCTGTATCCTAAAAGATGACGACTGCCGAAGAGGGCGTTCTGTGCGTCGACATCGGAAACACCAATGTCCGTTTCGGCCTGGTTTCCGGAACGAGGGTCAAGGACACACGGACTTTTTTCACTGAAGACTTAATCGCGAACTCGGAAGAATTCATCCGTTTGTTACCCCGCGAAGTAAAGGCAACCGCTTTTTGCTCCGTTGTCCCTGCCGCGGACAAAATCCTTCAAGATGCGTTGCGGGCCATCACCCCAAACCCGTTTCGACTCACTCACGATAGTTGCGGCAACCTACCGATTCGCTACCCAACCCCGGAACGAGTTGGTCAAGATAGGCTCGCCAATTCCCTCGCGGCACAAAAACTTTACGGCACCCCGGCAATCGTCATAGATGTGGGTACTGCTGCTACCTTCGACATAGTCAGTTCCGAAGGTGGTTACGAAGGTGGAGTCATTGCACCGGGTCCTCAAGTTTTCATAGATTGTCTTACCAACAGAGCTGCACTCCTGCCGAGGGTCACTCTCCCAGAAACGCCACTCACTGAAGCTATTGGGAGAAGCACCTCGGAAGCAATGGCTTTGGGGCTCGTTCACGGATTCCCCGCAATGATCCAAGGCATCCTAGATAAAGTGATGTTTTCCTTGGGCATTATCGAAGATGGAGACAGTGAAGTCATTCTCACAGGCGGCGGTGCTTTTAGGGTAGGAGAAATCGCAACAAAACGTGATCCCGACCTTACGTTGAAGGGAATAGCCTTGGCCTTTCAAGACCAAGATTCCACATGAGCGAGGAAAGACAGGTTTCCAAGAACGTCATAGAGGTAACCGACCTCAGCAAGGCCTATGGCCGGGTAAAGGCTTTGTCAGGGCTCACTTTTTCAGTGGCTAAAGGTGAGATTGTTGGGTTTCTCGGACCTAACGGAGCTGGAAAGAGTACGACTATGCGCATCCTCTGCGGCATGACTGGTGCAGACTCGGGGGAAGCCCAAGTATGCGGAGTGGACTTGGCAGAGGAGGAAGGCGAAGTCCGAAAACATATTGGCTACCTTCCCGAGAACAACCCATTGCCCGAGGACTTACGTGTTTCAGAATACCTTAAGTTTCGCGGGCGTCTGAAGGGATTGTCGGGAGGACGTTTGCGCGAACGGCTCGAAGCAACGTTAAACCTATGCGATCTTCGTCGCTCAGCATCCGAAAGACTCATTGGAAATCTATCCAAAGGGTATCGACAACGAGTCGGTATCGCCGAAGCACTTTTGGACGAGCCTAAATTGTTGATTTTAGATGAACCTACAATTGGGCTCGACCCGCGACAGACAGGTATCATTAGAAAGCTTTTGGACAGGTTGCGAGGAGAGACGTCTTTTTTACTATCCAGTCATGTACTCTCGGAAGTAGAAGCCAGTTGTGATCGCATGTTGATTCTAAATCGAGGTCGCATAGTGGCGGAAGGAACTCTGCAGGAACTTCAGGCGGAATATCTGGATAATACGGTTTTTGAAGTTGTGGCCGGCGGGGAACGTTCAGTCATCGAAAAAATAGCGAAGGACATTGATCCATTATGCGAGTTGATCGACGAAAACCCGACGACCGCTACAGGTCGAAAAAGGTTTTCATTTTGTACCCCGCAGGGCGAATCCTCCGCGGAGAGCATATTAAAGGAATTCGTGAACCAAAGCGTCACGCAAACCCGTGAATTCAATATAGCTCGTCCAGACTTGGAATCGATTTTTCTAAAAGCCACTAAACGAAGTTGGGAACAAACGGATTCATTTCGAGAAAACCTAAGGGAAGTTTCTGCAACCCTACAACCCGATGAAGAAGACGAGGAAGGAGCAAGGTGAAAGGTTTTTCAGTAATTCTTCGTCGAGAGGTTTTTGGACTTTTCATCTCTCCCGCTACCTATGTTGCCGCTTTTTACTTTCTAACACTCCTCGGATTGGGGTTCAGATTTTTCCTTGAGAGCTTTGCCCGAACCGATTGGCTTTTGCCTCCTTTGGCGTCGTTAGTAGTTGCCTTGATTTTCGGTTCCCCCGCACTCATACCCTTTTTAACAATGCGAAGTATGGCCGAGGAACGGCGATTGGGAACCCTTGAAACTTTGTTGGTTGCCCCCATTTCCGTTACCGCAGTCGTGGCGGGGAAATGGTTTGCATCGTATATTTACTTTATTCTCGTGTGTCTTTCCGCTTTAGGATTTCCGTGCTTGGCAGTTTGGCTTTTCCCCGAAGAAACCTTAAACCTCCGACTTCTTGAACCAGCACAATTGATTGGTGGAGGAATATACCTGTTAGCTGCCGGATCCGCATTCACGGCAATTGGTATTTTCGCAAGTTCGGTTACGCGGAACCAAATGGTTGCAGGTATGCTTAGCTTCACTCTGCTAACGCTTCACTTGGCCCTGATGGCGTATTTCCATGGCGAAATGCCTACCGACACCATGGGTCTCGCGCCAGCAAGTGCGTTAAGGGATTCACTTGGATCGTTAACGACGGGGTTGGATAGACTAGAACACTTTGTGGTGGGAATCATCGACATCGCAACTCTGCTGCACTACCTTGTGACGACCTTCCTATTTTTAGGTTTCACCATTCTTGCCACGGCACGTTTAAACGATTGAGGGAAATGGATTTTTGCAACGCCAGGCGCAGTCGTAGGTTACATCGATGGACGATAGTCATGCTTTTGACTAGTCTGGCTTTAGGGCTTAATCAACTTGCGTCGAGAGTGGATCTTAACATCGATCTTACAAAGGATAACAAATACTCCCTTTCGCAAGAAACCTTAGCGTGGTTGGGCAAGCTTGAAAAACCTGCTGACATCATCATCACTATCCGAGAATCGAACAACCAACCGAAAATCATACAACGCCTATTGCTTGATCTGGATCTATTGCTGGATGCCTACGAAAGAGCTCCTTCATCCTTCCCCATCCGCATACATCGAGTAGACGTCAACGCACGCAAAGCGCAAAAGACTTTGATCGAAAAGTATAACTTGTCGGAACCAAATTTAATCCTCGTCGCAACTCAAGGTGACGAAAATGTGGAAAGAGCAATATTATTTCGGTTCGACGATCAGCCTGCGACAGATACGTCTGACCCGAAGGAAGCCTTTCGTTCCCGCGAGTCGAAGGCTCGAGATGCTGTGTTCGACTCGGGA
>JABHOU010000305.1 GCA_018695085.1 Opitutia bacterium
CCCCCTACGTCCCGTCCGCCGTACTTTATGACGGGCTTCTTTATTTTACCCAGTCCAACCAGGCCATCCTTTCCTGTGTCGATGCAAAAACCGGTAAGGTTTTCATGGAGCGAACCCGGATCAAAGGTTTGTCCAACGTCTATGCTTCGCTCACCGGTGCGGGTAATCACGTCTATGTGTTCGGGCGCTACGGAAAGACAGCCGTGATCAAGAGAACGGGCAAGTTCGACTTGGTGGCTACTAACACCTTGGCCGACCGCTTCGACGCATCACCCGCTGTGGCAGGTGATCAACTTTTCTTGCGTGGGCATAAATTTCTCTACTGTATTGGCAGGTAAGGCAAGCCACCCGATGAACGTAACCAAAGAAAACCTTCAGACCTTTCTAGGCTGGTGCACGGTTATTAACCTGGGACTCCTTTTATATTGGATTTTCGCCCTTGTCTTTGCCCGCGACTGGGTGTTTTGGGTTCACACTTCGGCGGTCGAGATATCCAAAGAGAGTTTTGCCGAAATCAATTACGCCATGATGGGTTATTACAAACTGGCGGTGATTCTTTTCAACATGACCCCTTACTTGGTACTCAGGTTCGCAAAGTTCTCCCGATAAAGCGGAGTGGCGGGGTTTGCAGTTGAGCTGCTTTTCTTGAGAGGGGCCGCTTTCTTTACTGCATTGAAACCTAGCGTTTGCTACGGGATGAGTATGTCCAAGACTTTCATCCTTTCTTTGCTTTGCCTTTTTCTCGGGGGCTTCGTCCTTTTCGGTGCGAAGCCACCCAACGTCATCCTCATGATGGCTGACGACTTGGGCTACAACGACTTGTCCTGCTACGGGAGCAAGAGGCAAAAGACCCCCGTTCTCGATAAACTGGCGAAGGAGGGGTTGCGACTGACCAGCTTTTATGCGGGCGCCACCGTGTGCACGCCTTCGCGCATGGCTTTGCTCACGGGGGCTTATCCTCCGCGCCTGGGATGGAACGGGGGCGTGGTCGGTTACGGACTGAAACCACACAACGGATTGGCTCCACAAGCCCGAACCATGGGGGATGTGTTCAAGGGAGCCGGATACAAGACGGCCCTGATCGGGAAATGGCATTTGGGTGATACCCCTGAGTTGCATCCCATTGGCCAGGGGTTCGACCTGACTTACTTCATCGATAAGAGCAACAACCAGACCAAGAAGCTCTGGCGGGGAAGGGAATTGGAGGCCGATCCCTTTGACAACCGCAGGCTGACGGAAAATTTCATCAAGGAGGCAGTCACCTTCATCAAGTCGAACAAGAAGAATCCCTTCTTTTTGTACCTACCTTTCAGCGCGCCTCATTTTCCCGCTCAGGCCCACCCCGATTGGAAGGGTAAATCGGCCAATGCCGACTATGGTGACGTGGTCGAGGAGCTGGACGGGCGGATTGGCGATCTGCTCAAGGTTCTTGAAGACGAAGATTTGGAGAAGAATACCATCGTGATCTTCATGTCGGACAACGGGACCGAGCCCGGGCAGAAAAAATGGGGGAGTGGGGAGCCTTTCCGGGGATTGAAATGGAGCGCGTTGGAAGGCGGGACACGTGTTCCCTGTATTCTTCGTTTTCCTGACGTGATTCCAGCCGGGGAGTTGACTGGCAAACTGACCACTGCGATTGATCTTTTGCCCACCCTCGCCGGCGCTTGCGGGATCAATTTGAAGGAGGGCCCGGGCATCGTCCCCAAGATTGATGGTTTGAACCTATGGGAGAGTTTGCAAGGCAAGGCCAAGGCTCATCCCCGGAGCAATCTTCTTTACTGGCATGGCTGGGCGATGCCCCAGGCGATCCGGGTCGGTGACTGGAAGCTCTACCTCGACAAGGTCAAGGAGATCCCCGGCACGAACAAGGGGCCGGTGCTGATTGATCTGTCCAAGGATCCGGCGGAAGAAAAGGACTTGGCTTCCGAGCACCCCGAAAAAGTGAAGGAACTCAAGGAACTGGCAAGCAAACTACTTTCTGAAATCGAGAAAAATTCAATTTCTCTTGGTGGACCGCCGGACACTCGCAAGAAAAGTCCCAAGCGGGGACAGTGGGTTCCTTGATGCGGGGAGTCTAGGTCGATAGACAAGAGGGCCTATTTACGCTTCGCCTTGTAACGGTTCTCGATGTTCAACACGTCGCCCTTAAGTTGATGCGTGAGGTTCCCCTCGAGTACGAATCCGGACTTGGTCTTGGAGATGCATCTCCTCTTCCATTGGATATTGTTGCCTTCGCGAAGCGTAACCATGCCATCCTCGTTGATTTCTCGGGAATGTCCTCCGTAATACCACTTTCCTAGAGTCGGGTGCCCCTTGAGGTCGATGGTCGGTTGAGGCTTGAAGACAGGAATTGCATCCTCTTCCAAGGATGACGAAAGCTTGCGAAGTCTGATGTTCCTGAACTCGATGGGAGCTCCTTCCGACTCTAGGCAGAGATATCCCGACGAGGGCGAGATATTGTCCCCGCCTGACACCTCCTCCCCATTCACCCAAAGGCGAACTTCGCCGTCAATAGCCTTAACGTAGTAGTGGTTCCATTGATTGATTCCCATGGTGGTTTCCTTTGAGGGAAAGCTGCGCCTTCCATTTGGCGCAACCGGTGGGAACGGTCGCATCTTTATTGGTCCGACCGGAAAGACGTCCCCGTGACTGGTGAACCAGTCCGCAGGTTTCTTGTGCCTTGCCTTGTAGACTTCTGCATAGCCAAGATCGAGAACCTGAACTTCTATCCCTTTGGGCAGGCGTCCCTTTCCTGAGGCAAGTTGAGCAATGCTTTGAGGTGTCGCCCAGACAAATACGCCGGAGTTTCCACCCTTCTTTTTATGCATCCATTCACAGAGGAGCTCAAAGTTCTTCAATGGTTCTCGGTAACGGATCACTCCGGTTGGTTTTCCGGTACAGAATGCATGATCCAGCTTCCAGACCCATGTATCCGGGTAGCAGTTTACGTTTACGAAATCATCGCCTGTAAGGACTTTCCACCCGGGTTCGTGTCCCTTGGGTGGTACACTTTCTTTGTCAATTCCCTCCTGTGGAGAATTTTCCTTGGTCCCCGATTGTTTCAGAAAGTGAGCCACATCGCAGAGGTCTTGATCCGAAAGGCCAAGCTCGGAAGCCGAAGGCATCCAGGATTCCTTTAGGTGATCGATTTTTGCGCCTGCCCGACGAAAGAGAATCTTACGGGTTTCTCCACCCATAACCTTTATTTTCAGGGAGCCTGCATGCCAACTGTAATTAGACATGAAACCTTCCGCTATGTTGTTCCGTCCCCTGACTCGTATGGGTTGCTCGTATCCATGGGCTAGCTTTTCGTCCGGAGATACGATCTCATGGACGATCTGCTCAATTGTTCGCTGCTTTCCCCAGTGGGTTAGCTCGGGACCAAAGGGTACGCCCGCACCGTCAATTTTGTGGCATATGTAACATTTTCCGGCTACTGCCTTTCCTCTTTCGGGGTTTCCTTTCAGTTTTGCAATTTCTGCCGGGGTCGACACCTTGGTCGGTTCTCCAAGATTCTTCGGGATCTGGTAGCTGGCGGTCATGAGTTCACCCTCGAGGTTGTTCAAATCCTTTTCCACGATCTCACGAATGCTGACCTGATAGTGCACAGGTTGAAACTCGGTCAATTTACCTAGGTCGAGGAGTCGCTCTTTGCGTTCCTTCCGCTCCTCATCATTCCTGAAACTGGCAAATGCCATTGCCAGGAAGCGGAATTCATCGACTGGTGGCACCTGTGACCGGATACAGGTATCCAAGTCGCGAATTGATTCCGGAGTATGTAGACGCCAAGCAAGATGTTTGGCCGTCTTTGACCACTTTTCGGGGTTTGGGAAACGAGGAGCAACCAATTCCCTGTAGACTTCCTTTTCCTTGTTTGTGAAAGCAACGCCCAAGGCTTCCAAATAATAACGGTTTCTTCCATCATACCCGTCAATTAGATCCCCTGTGACGGACTTGCATTGGTCATAGGCAACATCCCTAAGACTGACGGCAACTTCCCTGCGGACGGAGAGGAACTTTGACTTTGCCAAAGCCTTCGCCCGAACAAGCGTGCCACCGGGGTCCGCATGCCGCAGAGCCCGATAGGCGACCAGTGGCTTTTCTGCATCATCTTCAGCGGTCAAGTATTCGGCAACCTTGGCCCGACCCTTTTCCCCGAGTTGAGCGAGTACCCAG
>JABHOU010000596.1 GCA_018695085.1 Opitutia bacterium
TATCCTCGGATCCTTCATCTCCTGGCGTGATCCGCACACTCCCGTTGCCAAGGAAATCCATCCGCAGCATGCCTTTGACCGGCTCTTCCGTACCCGTGCCGTTCCACTCGCGCCCGGCGTTGATCCTGACTCACCAACCGCCCGGCAATCCCTGCAGGCAGATGATGCCAGTGTACTCGACGCCGTCCTCGACGATGCCAAGTCACTCCAAAAACGCATCAGCAACAACGACCGCTTGAAGCTGGACGAGTACCTGGAATCCGTCCGGGCAGTCGAACGCCGTATCGAAGCCACCCTCAAACCACCCAAGCGCTGGATCAACAAGGATGGCTTCACCATGGAGCGACCGGCCGACAAGATGCCCGATCAGCATGCCCAGCAGGTCAAGCTCATGCTCGACGTCCTAGTGCTCGCCCTGTGGACGGACAGCACGCGCATTTCCACCATGATGTTGGGAGACGCCCAGTCGGGAGCCACCTTCGACTTCCTCGACGGGGTAAGCGGATCCAGTTTCCACGGCTATTCCCACCACCGGGAGAAAGAAGACAAAAAGGATTCCTACCGCCGTATCTGCCTTTGGCACGTCGAGCAAGCCGCCTACCTTCTCAGTAAAATGAAGGGGTTGGACGAAGGAGGTTCGTCCCTGCTCGACAACAGCATGGTTCTCTTCGGTTCCTCCATCAAGGACGGCAACCGTCACACGGAACGCGACTTGCCCCTCGTCCTCGCGGGCAAAGGCCAAGGTGCTCTGCGACCCGGGCGCCGAATCCGGGCCCCCAAGGAAACCCCCCTGTGCAACCTCCACCTTTCACTCCTCCACCGCATGGGAGTGAAGGCCGACAAGTTCGGAGACAGCACGGGCATCCTCGACGGGCTTAGCTGAATTCTTCCCTGGAAAAAATTTTCTCCCCAAGCATGATGACCAAGGATTTACCCGATTTGTCCCGTAGAATGAAACCTTTATCCATGCTAGCTATCCTGTTCCTTGCCGGGCAGGTTTTCACCCTCTGGGCAAAGAAACCGAACATACTCTTCATCATGGCGGATGACTTGGGATGGATGGACTTGGCCTGCCAGGGAAACCCCTTGGTCGATACTCCCAATCTCGACCGGTTGGCCAAACAAGGCATGCGCTTCACCGATGCTTACGCCGCTGCACCCGTCTGCTCCCCTACCCGTTGCGCCGTGCTGACCGGACAAGCGCCCGCCCGCATCGGATTGACCACTCACCTGCCCGGTCGCTTCTTCCCCAAGGACGGGCGTCCCCAACCCGCCAAGCTTACCCCTCAGCTTAACACGGAACACGTCACCATAGCGGAAAGGATGAAGGAAGCGGGCTATGCCTCCGCCTTTTTTGGGAAATGGCACATAGCCCCCAGCTCGGGAAGAGGAGGAAAAGTAGCCGATGCAGTTTCCCCGACCGGGCAAGGGTTCGACTTGAACGTGGGAGGCACCTCCTACGGCGGGCCGCCCAGTTTCTTTTCCCCCTACCGAAACGCCGAGCTGCCCGACGGGACGGACGGCGAATACCTTCCCGACCGCCTGGTTGACGAAACAATCCGTTTTGCCGAGGCGAACAAGGACAAACCATGGATGGCTCATTTGTGGTTCTACACGGTGCACTGGCCCATGCAAGCGCCCAAGGACCTGCTCGAAAAATATGCGGACCGGAAAGGTCCCGGGCTCAACGACACCCGTTACGGGGCCATGATCGAGGCTATGGACTTGGCCATCGGACGGCTTCTGGAGGCCTTGAAGAAGATGGGGTTGAAAAAAGACACCCTTGTGATCTTCACCAGCGATAACGGAGGATTCGCCGGGGTATCCGACTGCCGTCCGCTCAGGGAATCGAAAGGTCATCTCTACGAAGGAGGCATCCGGGTACCCCTGATCGTCGGTTGGCCCGGTCAGGTTCCTCAGGGAAAGCTTTGCAAGGTGCCCGTGACCAGCATGGACTTCTACCCCACCTTTCTCGAGTTGGCGGGCTTGAAGCCAAGCGGCAAGCCCATCGATGGGGAAAGCCTCCTGCCCCTCTTCAGACAAACGGGAAAACTCTCCCGGAAAACGCTCTACTTCCACTTCCCCAACTATGCCTGGCACATGGGCAACCGCCTGGCGGGAGCAGTACGCGAAGGGAAGTGGAAAATGATCCGCAACTACGACGACAGATCCCTCGAGCTCTATGATCTGCAGAAGGACTTGAGTGAAAAAAGGAACCTCGCGAAGAAAAGCCCGCAGGTAGCCAATCGACTCAATCAAAAACTGTCCCGTTGGCTCAAGGAAACCAACGCCCCCATGCCCACTCTTAACTCCAAGCCCAAAGATGTTCCGTAAACCCGCTCTCTTGATTTCCCTGCTTTGTCTCGCCGTTTCCAACCTGCTCAGTTCGGAGATAATCGAAATCAGCGCTTCCGCTTCACAATCGGGGAATGGCCCCGACCATGCCATTGACGGAAGCGTAAACTCCAGATGGTCCGCCGAAGGAAAAGACCAATGGATCCAGCTAAAACTCGATAAGAAAGCGACCTTCTCAACCTTCGAGGCCGGGTTTTCACGGGGTAGCCGGAACTATGAGTTTTCCGTCCTGACTTCCATGGATGGGAAAAAGTGGAACGAAGCATACAAGGGCAAAAGCCCGGGGCAAGGAGATCGGGTCGCCAAGTATGAAGCCCCCGAATCTTCCGCCCTCTTCGTTCGTTTTGTCTCCCGGGGAAACAACGAAAACAAATGGGTAAACCTGCACACCTTTCGAATCAAGGGGGTTTCCGTTTCCAAGAAATTAACCAAAGCCTCGCCTCCTCCAAGAAAAGATTCCAGTGGCTTGGAGGTTTCGGTGTGGGCGGAGAACCCACTCGTCTCCAGTCCGGTGGCTATCAGTTTCGACGAACAAGGAAATGCCTATGTCACACGCGTTCGCCGCAGGAAGATTTCCAGCCTCGATTTGCGCAACCACCGGGCCTGGGTGAAGCACGATTTGTCCATACGGAGCCTGGAGGACAGGCTGGCGTTCTACAAAAAGGCGATGGGTCCCGAACAATTCCCGGACATCAGGCCCTATTCCCCTCCCGACCGCAACGGCGACGGCAAAAGGGATTGGAAGGATCTCGCCGTGCAAAAGGAGGAAATCCTCCGGGTCGAGGATACCAACGAAGATGGCAAAGCAGACAAGAGTATCCTGATCGACAATGACTTGGCAACCCCCCTGACCGGGATTGCCGCAGGTGTCCTGTGGGCCGAGGGTGCCGCCTATGCCACGGTCGAGCCCGATGTTTGGAAGTACGAGAATTTCGACAAGGACGGCAAGCCGGCCAAACGGACTCTGCTCAGTCGGGGATATTCCATCCACATCGGACAGGGAGGACATAACGTTTCCGGACTGACCATGGGACCGGACGGGCGGATCTACTGGTCGGTCGCGGACAAGGGGATCAATGCCACGGGAAAGAACGGGGAGCGTTTCGTCTACCCGGACCGCGGCGGCATCATGCGTTGCGAACCGAACGGTTCGAACCTCGAGCTCTTCGCCCTTGGCATACGCAACGGACAGGAACCGGTTTTCGACGAATTCGGAAACCTTTTCAGTGTCGACAACGACGGGGACTACCCGGGTGAACGCGAACGCTTCATCCATATCGTGGAAGGCGGAATGACCGCCTGGCGCCTGCACTGGCAATGGCACGGCTATCAGGACTTTGCCAAGGTATCGGGTGAAAAGCCCTACAACGTCTGGATGCAGGAAGGACTCTTCCGGCCAAGGTTTCCCGGACAGGCCGCCTTCATCGTTCCGCCTCTCGCCAACTATTCCAACGGACCTTGCGGTTTCGCCTATGACCCGGGTACCGCCCTGAGCGATAAGTTCCGCAATTTCTTTTTTCTCGCCCAAGGCAGAAAAATGACCGCATTCAAAGTCCGTCCCAAAGGAGCGGCCTTCGAGATGTACGACGAGCAGACCATCCCCGGAGGAGGGAGCAGCACGGGGGTTGCCTTTGGACCTGACGGCGCTCTTTACGTCACGGATTGGATGAACGGCCCGAGTGATCGGGGCAGGATTTGGAAGATCGATTCGTCGGAGGGCAAAGACAACCCCGCCCGCAAACGAACAAGAAAGCTCCTGGCCGAAGGCATGTCCGGAAAAGACGAAACCTACCTCGTTGCCTGCCTGGCGGAGCCAGATTTCAGGGTTCGCAAAGCGGCCCAGTTCGAACTGGTCAGACGGGGAAAGACATGGGCCCTTCTTGCCGTTGCAAAACAAACCGAAAACCAATTGGCCCGCTTGCACGCAATCTGGGGAATAGGCCAGCTTGCGAGAGGCTGGCCCGACGGGAAGAACAAGGATACGGGTGCGGTCGCTCCCCTGCTTGAGCTCCTCAATGACAAGGAGATGGAAGTCCGGGCCCAGGCGGCCAAGGTACTCGGTGAAGCCGCTTACTCTCCCTCCCTTGAACCACTAATTACCTTGCTCAATGACTCATCCCTTCGCGTCCGCTTTAATGTCGCTGTGGCGCTTGGAAAGCTGAAGTCGGCCAAAGCCATTCAACCTCTCCTTGAATTGGTTCGGGAAAATGATGACGAAGATGCGTTTCTGCGCCACGGTGCAGTCATGGGCTTGGTCGGTTCCACCAAGGCCAACCCGAAGGTTCTCCTTGAGACTACAAGCTCACCCCATTCCTCGGTACGCCTTGCGGCCATTCTTGCCCTGCGCAGGCACGACTACCCGGGAATCTCTTCCTTTCTCAAGGATGGAGACCTCTACCTCGTGACGGAAACGGCACGGGCCATCCATGATGACTTTTCCATCCCGGATGCCCTACCTGCCCTAGCCGAGATTCTCGACCGGTCCGATCTTGAAGGCGAGCCACTCCTCAGGCGGGCAATCAATGCCAACTTTCGGATAGGCCGTCCAGCCGATGCCGAGCGCCTCGCCCGCTACGCCGCCGATCCATCATCTCCCGAGAACATGCGGACCACGGCTCTTGCCTGCCTCGCCCTATGGGCCCAACCTCCGGTCCTAGATGCAGTCGAGGGACGATACCGGAAACACCCCGCCCGCAGCCCCAAGCCTGCAGCCAAGGCCTTGGCCAAAGTCGCCGACGACTTGGTGAAAAATGCATCTCCAAAGATTCTCACCGTGCTTTCCAAGGCCATTGAGAAGCTCAAGGTTTCCGATCTTCTTCCCGTGGTTCACGCCGCGTACGAATCGGAACGAGCCACTCCATTCCTGCAAGCTCAGTTGCTAGGCGCAATGGCCGAACTGAGTGACCCGGCACTAGGAAAATTCGTCGAATCCGCCCTTGAATCAAAAGACGCCCGGCTCCGGGTCGCTGGTCAAAAACGGGCTTGGGCAGCCGGTCTATCGGGGGTGGACGTCTTTGCCAAGGCATTGGAATCAGGCACTTTGACTGAGAAACGAGCGGCCCTCGGAAACCTCGCCCAGTCCGATGACAAAAAGGCCGACGCCTTATTGGCCAAACAATTTGCCAAGCTTGCTCCCGACCTGGAACTTGATCTTCTGGAAGCAGCCAGAACAGCCAAGGGAACAGACTCCAAAGCCAAGGCCAAGGCACTGGACGACCAGCTTGCCACTCGTGGTCCACTGGGGCCATTCCATCCAACATTGCAAGGCGGAGACGCCCGCAAAGGCAAGGAGCTAACCATGGGGCACCCAACCGCTCAATGCATACGGTGCCACAAGATCGGCTCAACTGGTGGCGTACTCGGGCCGGATCTTTCAAAAATCGCTTCCCGACTGACCACCGAAAAAATTCTCGAATCTCTAGTCAATCCGCAAGCCGAACTGGCCGAGGGCTACGGTTTGTTGGTCGCGACCCTCAAGGACGGATCTACGGCTTCCGGTTCAATCGTGAAAGCCACTCAGGAACGTTATTCAATCAAGTCCGCGGACGGAAAGGCGTCCTCAATCGAACGAAGCCTCATAGAGAAGGAAATACTGACTTCTCCTATGCCTCCTGCAGGAACTGTACTGTCCAAGACTGAAATTCGCGACCTGATCGCTTATCTTTCAACCTTGAAGTAAATTTAAGAAGTGACGAACCCGAGAGAACGCGAATAAGCTCAAGGGATGAATGAAATCAGTCGCATAGTTACAGAGCATCTCAGCATACTCGGCGCACTAGACTATTTCACATTGGGCGTAAATTTCTTCATCTTGGTTTTTTCCAAGAAGTTCGCGAATCACTACGGAGGCATTAAGGACGAGAACCGTAGTCGAGTACGCCTACGCATTCTCCATTGCGGAAACTTCCTCCTTTTCGCTACTTATCTCGTAGCAGTCGTATTCGAATTCAGATTGGCAGTATCCTTCAGCCAAACTTTTCTAGTTATCCTTGCGAGCTATCTTCTGATTCATTTCGTTGAAGCAGTAATTCTGCGAAAATATGGTAAGACGCGCACAATTGAGGAAGTAACTCGTACGACTGAAACCCACACCTCGCGGACACTCGAGCTTGTCGTCTGCGCCATCATCTTTTGTATAGCCACCGTTCTCCTGATAAACATCTGGGGTTTCGAGGACTGGCTTCAAACTACCAGCGTACTAGGTTTCCTAGCCCTTTTGGTGTTCGCGACCAAGGAATATTGGGCGGGCGATTTCCTCAGTGGCATAATCCTAATCGGGCAAGGACGAATCGAACGTGGCGACGTATTGATCATCAAGGAAGAAGGCATTCGCGGAATCGTTCTTCAAATCAACGGACTCCAGACAATTATCCGTGACCTCGTGGACGGGCACGACATAATCCTTCCAAATTACAAATTAAGGCAATCTCGAGTGGACGTACTCAAAACCGACTTGAGGCGTGGCGTTCGCAATCACGTCGACTTCATGATTGGGTACGGCACGCCATCTGAGAAGGTGAATGCGTTTCTCTCAGAAGTCTGGGAAAGGGCAGTCTCGACAGGGCTAGTGCTTAGGGATATTAGTTCCGTCATTGCCTTGAAAGAATCCGGTGATCACGGCAACCGTTGGCGAATCAGCTATACCCTCAAAAGCCCCCATCGCCTGATCGAGACCAAAAACGCCATTCGAAAGGCAGCTTACGATTTACAGGAAAAGCACGGCATAGAACTGGCGACCCCCACCACCATTCGATTTCCCGACGGTCATTTTCCCAAAGCGGATGAGCAAGCATAGTCCGAACGAGCTACTGGAAACGGCGGCCAAAGCTCGCCATAATGCGCATTCGAAATATTCGAAGTTTGCAGTGGGTTCGGCTCTTCTCACCGAAGACGGTTCGGTTTTCTTGGGTTGCAACGTCGAAAACGCATCCTACGGACTCACCATTTGCGCTGAACGCGTTGCCTTGACCTCTGCAATTGCGGCGGGACATAAATCTTTTCAGGCCATAGCAATAGTGGCGGACAAATCAGCGGCACCATGTGGAGCATGCCGGCAAGTTCTGGCAGAATTTTGCCAAGACGACTTCCCCGTTTACGTTGCGTCGGCCAAAGACAGCGCCTCGTTCGAGACCCACCTCATGGAAAAGCTTTTACCTGCAAGGTTTCATTTCACTCCATAAGGTCATTGTATTCCAGGGCCCTTCACTTCATGACATGATGCTTAAGCAGAAAAAAGTATATTTCACCTTGCCTCATCCATTAGAAAAAACACTTTGACCCAGTAGCATGTATTCTAGGTTTTTGAATATTTGAAATTATACAAGGGTGGATACATACACCGCTTGCCAATGCGTCGCCTTATTGGCAAAATAGCGAAAGATAGCTGTGGGTATTCTTTTCTTGAAGGTAAGAATTCAGAATACTGTAACAGCTATTCACTTGCTTGGAAGAAATCTCACGCTGAAGATAGACCGATAGGCGAAGACCAAGACTCTATTTGGTTTGATCTGCATTCGAGCATCTTTAGATGCATGGCCTCTTTAAGTGCAATTTATAGAAATGAACCTCTCAACATAATCGATGTAGGTGGTGGGCTAGGCTCTATCTATTATATTTCAAAAAAACTTTGCCCCCATTTGAAATTCAAGAAGTGGATAGTCATTGAGGATGAGAAAGTTACTGAGTACGCACATAGCCAGATCAAAGATGAGACTTTGGAATTTCATGACGACATCAATTGCATCGATAAGGAAATGAGCATTGATCTGATATTCTGTTCGGGAACATTGTTTTACATTTCCGACCCTTACCAATTGTTTTCTGAAATATTAAATCTGAATCCGCGGTGCATATCTCTTGCGAGAACAGCAATGACCGAAAAAGAGAAAGATCTTTTTGGTGTACAAAAAATTAACAAAAATCAATTCGTACCCATTTATTTTCCGCAGAAATTCAAACTTATTGAGATGGCAAAAACCAATTATCGCTTGCAATTCGAATGTCTTGAGACAATCGGCGCCTTCAGGATAGCCGATGAAATCATCAATATGTATTGGCTTTTGTTTAAGCGGGGTTAAGCGAAAAGATTCATTTAAAATTCATCCCTGGGCTTTGGAGCGAAATCAAAAGAGAACTTAAATCACTGTCTGTTTCACTCAACTTCATTCACCTCCATGCAACCAGCCAGGGCCAATTCCTCCCGTGCGAGAAAGACAAGTCACGGTACTCGTCGGATTCCTCCCACCAAGCCTAGCAGAAGAACTAGCAGATTCGATTACCAGTCCAGTTTCGCCCAAGGCGAGGTTTCGGACAAAAGCTTAGGGCGAAAACATCAGCTTTCTGCTCTCCCCACGCCTTTCTTCGTCGCTTGACCGTATCCTACTTTGCTCTTGGCATTTGATCATGACCTCCATGACCCTTCTCTTCGGCCTTTGTTTTCTAGCGGGCTCAAGTTCCCTTTTCGGGCAAAGACCCAACATCCTGCTAATAATGTCGGACGACATGGGCTACTCCGACCTCGGTTGCTTCGGGGGAGAAATTCGTACGCCTCACCTCGATTCTCTATCGAAGGGAGGAGTCCGCTTCACCAACTTCTACAGTGAAAACATGTGCTGGGTCTCGCGGGCCTCCTTGTTGACCGGCGTCTACCATCGGACATCCCTTAAAAGCAGCACCCTTCACCCCCGTTGCCTACCCCTGCCCAAATCGCTCCAAGCTGACGGATATGCGACCGGCATGATGGGCAAGTGGCATTTAGCAGGTAATTACACAAAGAACAACGGCACCAACGCCGTCTACCCCGACCAGCGCGGCTTCGACCGTTTTTACGGAATTCTCGGAGGAGCCAACAGTTTCTTCGCCCCCTTCGGCTTGCGCCGGAACCGCAAGTCCATCGACGGGGAATTCATGAATGATCCTGAGTACTACTTCACCGATGCCATCGGCAAAGAAGCCATTGCCTTCCTCAAGGAAACACCAAGGGACAAACCCTTTTTCCTCTACTTGCCCTTCACCGCAGCCCACTGGCCACTGCATGCTCCTGCGAAAGAAATCCAAAAGTACAAGGGGAAGTTCTCCGACGGGTGGGACGAACTACGCAGTCAGCGCCTCAAGAGGATGAAAGAACTCGGGGTAATTGACCCGACAGTCAAGCTCTCCTCTCGACACCCCAACGTGACCGCATGGAAGAATGA
>JABHOU010000333.1 GCA_018695085.1 Opitutia bacterium
TCACTCAGCTGAGTTCCCAGTTAAATCTGGCCGCAGGATTTCGTTTGCAGAAGTAATATCGGTAAGAACTTGGGTGATCATGTCGCATTGAACCAGGTCGAGGGCAATTTTTATGGCGCCACATACATGGTGTCTGTTTGATGATCCATGCGCCTTTATTACATGTTTGCGAAGACCTAACAACGGAGCCCCCCCAAACTGTTCGGGATTGATTCTTTGCTTGAGGCTGCGAAACGCTCCCTTTGAAAGCAACGCCCCGGTTTTACGTAAGGCGTTACGGCGTAATTCCTCATCAAGAAAACTACCGATCAACTTACTTAAAGACTCACAGGCTTTCAGTACGATATTTCCCACAAAACCATCACATACGACGACATCCACTATGTTTTCGAAAATCTGAAACCCCTCGATTAGGCCAGCATAGTTTAGGATGCTGCCGTTGATGCTTTTGAGCATCTCGTGCGTCTCGTGAATGAGTTCGTTTCCCTTGCCTTCTTCTGTTCCGATTGTAAGCAGCCCTACTCGAGGTCGCACTAAACCTAACGCAACGCGTGCATAGTTGGAGCCAAGAATGGCATTCTGAGCTACATGTATGGGTTTAGGGGGGGGGTTAGCTCCTGCATCAAGTAATGTGAAGTAGCGCTCACGACCTGGCCAAATCGTACAGAGTGCCGGTCGTTCAACACCATCAAGAGTTCGAAGACGGATAGCTCCACCCGCCATAAGGCATCCCGTATTGCCGCAACTCAACAAAGCATCCGCTTCATTATCCTTAACCATCTCTAAAGCCCGAGCCATGGAAGAATCCTTTTTCTGCTTGATGCCCGCAATGGGCTTTTCGCCCATGGCAATAATTTCCGAGGCATGGTGCGTCTCCACATTAGCCGATGCCAAACGAGGCTTAGCTTCAATCATCGGTCCCAAGACATCTTCCTGCCCTACCACTACAAATCTGGAACTGCGAGGAGCTTCTTCTACTGCAAGCACAAGACCCTCGAGAATTTCATCAGGTCCTTCATCGCTGCCCATCGCATCGATGGCCAACGTAACTCTAGCCTCGGACGTCACTACACCGAAGCGGCCGATAACGGCCTATAGTTCGAGATCGAGAACTTGTCGTCCGCGATACTGGCCCGTTTCCGGGTTCACGCGGTGAGGACGGATAACGGAACCGTCAGCATCCTTGGCAAGTTGTGGTGCGGTGAAACGATTAGCTCCACGCCTTTTACGGCTGCGTTGCTTGGAGTGTTTACGCTTTGGTTGGCCCATGGTGAATGCAATTAGTAGATATTAAAAGTCTGCTTCGTCTTTGAAAACATTCTTTATAAAATCACTTCATGGACCGTCAGTCAAGCTCACGAACTAAACCAGCATGTCCATTCCAATCATCGCAAAAATAACAGCTGCTAGCACAATTCGATACCAAGCAAACAGGGCTAATCCTCGTCGAGAGAGGAAACCGACCAACCACCGAACGGCTAAAGCTGCGGAAACCCCTGCAACGAGACAACCCAATAATACAGGGCCAAGTTCAAGGTGCTCAACCATTTCGCCACCTCTAGTAAATGTCTTGTAGCCTGCCGCGGCCGTCAAAGTAACCAGTCCGAGCAAAAAGCTGAATTCCGCAGCTTTCGCAGGACGCAATCCTACCAGATATCCGCCAACTATAGTCATCATGGAACGACTTGTGCCCGGCCACATCGCTACGCATTGCAGGAGACCAATGAGAAAAGCTCCACCTGGTCGCATATTACTAAGCTCCGTTGATGCACCGGAGGCGTCAACTCGTTCGCGGTTGGCTCTCATTCGCTCGGCAGCAAACATAAGGGCAGCTCCGCCAAGCAAAGCAATCGCCACAGGTAGTGCCCCGAAAAGTTTTTGCTCAATTACTTCATCAAGAAAAGGACCCATTGCGGCGGCGGGCAAAAACGCCAATAATACATTGCGAGCCAGAGCTCGTCCACGAGGATCAAGTCCAAGCAGGCCCAAACCCATAGCCCAAACATCCCTCCAATACAATAACGCAACTGCAAGAATGGCTCCAGCCTGTATCACTATCAAATATGCATTTAAGGCTGACTGAACTTCCTCCTCATTTGCTTTGCCCATCCATTCTTTAGTTAGAATCAAATGACCGGTAGAAGAAACTGGCAAAAATTCCGTAACACCTTCTACCAAACCATAAACCAACGCATCGCCGTAATCCAAAGCCGAATGCTGATCCCGATTCACTAAAGTGGAATTATTCTCACCGCCAAAAACAGGCGTCGCCATTCCAAATACAATGAAAAATAAGATTCCAAGAAAACTTTGCATCCTGTAAACCTTCAAGCGACTTTTGACCTGCCGTGGCAAGATGGAAAACCGCAAACCTTGGTAATATGGCAATCAATCTGTGTTAATTGATACCATCCAAGCTCCAATCAACTTTAGATAAAAATGACCGAAACGACACTGAACCATTTCTCCGCTAAAGCTGAATCAGGCAATGACTTGGATGAGACTGAGATTAAGACTGCTTCGGATCTTCTTGCTTCGCCTGACCCAAGTGCAGTTGACAAAGAGCGGTTCCTTTTGGCACTTGCAGATAAAGGTGAATCTCCAGAGGAGGTCGCCGCGTTTGCATCTAGGTTTCGAGAATTGGCGAGAGATCCGGGACTTAGCAGTTTAGCAAGGGCAGCCATTGATGTCTGTGGCACGGGCGGAGACAAGTCCGGCAGTTTCAATATATCTACTTTCGTTGCCTTTACTCTTTCCGCCGGAGGTGTTCCCGTACTCAAACACGGAAACCGTTCCATTACGTCGAAATGTGGAAGCGCAGACCTCCTGGAAGGTGTTGGAATTCATCTCACTCCGTCACCTGCCACCTTGATTGCCGCAGCAGAGGAATTGAACTTCACTTTCTTTTTCGCTCCCAATTTTCATCCGGCATTCAAGGAAATTATGCCTGTCAGGCAAAATCTTGCCAGTAAAGGCCGAAGAACCGTATTCAACCTTTTGGGCCCTCTAATTAACCCAGCCCAACCCGCCTTTCAGCTATTAGGAGTTTTTTCGCCGGATTTAGTAGTGCCGATGGCGTCCACTCTGAACGCTCTCGGATTACGACGAGGGCTTGTAGTTCATGGGAAACTCGACGACAAAGGGCGAGGTGTGGATGAAATATCCTGTGCTGGCAAAAACCTTGCTGCTGGATTCGGAGAACTTGCTGATGTTCGCCAGGAGAACTGGGAGCCGGAGTCTTTTGGGTTGCCACTCTGCAATGAATCCGAATTGAAAGGCGGTGATCTTTCGGACAATTTGAAAATTCTAGATGATTTACTTCATGGTCGTGGGCCCGAGGGTCTGTTATCCACCATCGCCGCAAATGCTGGCGCCGCCTTTTACATTTCGGAGAAAGCTACAGATGTTCGTGAAGGGGCGATCATAGCGAAAGAGCTGATTTTAGGGGGACGGGTTCGGAGCTGGTTGCAAAAAGCTCAGGAGTTTTACGCCGACCATGACTGAAATCGTTAATCACCGTTTTTTCGGAACGGACGGGATCCGCGGCAAAGTTGGCGGATCTTGTATCAA
>JABHOU010000546.1 GCA_018695085.1 Opitutia bacterium
CAAAGCGACCCAATCGCCATTGCCTCGATCACACTGGGCGAAACCGGGCAAGAGCTTAAACAAAATACCCGATGTTCGACCGGGTCGGGCCAATTTTCACCACCGTCAAGACTCTCACGAAGACTAATTACTTCGACAACTTTGAATCTAGTATCCATCACCGTTTCCCGCACATATCCTATGCTACTCCACACCAAAAGGTCATTCCCCGAAAAAACGATATGCAAAATGTAAGCATTTGATCGCTGGGGGCAAGATGGCTCTCCGGGCTGGGCTCGAACCAGCGACCCATTGATTAACAGTCAATTGCTCTGCCAACTGAGCTACCGGAGAATAATATCTGGTTATCCTCATTTTTCAATGCATCGTCAACAACAACTTGAAGCCCATTTGAGATTGGTCACTTGCCTTCGGCGACGGTTTGTTAAATTCGTATCCTCTTTTTTGGTACACTGATTAGCTACTCGTTGCCAACGAATCCAAGTGAAGCCGCCTATCTCAACTGGAGTAGGCTCGCTCCAGATAAATCAGACTTTGTGGGCTATTCCTATGCAACCCTCGATGCGCAAGTCAATTCTTGACCGAATAGATGTCGATCAATGGGAAACTGCTTCGAATCCAGCCTAGGCAGCCAGCACTTTTTGCTAAGTCTGACTATGGTTCTCGTACATCCAATTCAGGCCAACGGTCTAATTTTCGGTGAAGCGTTCGACGGCTTACTCCCATTAGCTGAGCTGCCTTCGTACGATTGCCGCCCGCCCGAACCAAGGCGTTGCGGAGGAGGCGCTTTTCATTTTCCTCCACCGAAAGATTCTCTCCAGGAGGGCGTTCATCTACCAGGAGATCAGTAGGTGCGGAGAAGCGGGGATCCAGATCATACTCGGTAATTTCGCTTCCTCTCTTGAGAACAACCATGTTCTCACAAAAGTTTCGCAACTCCCGGACATTACCTGGCCACGAATAGGAACGAAGGATGGATAGTGCCTGATCACTGGGAATAGGGGTAGTCAAACCGTTTTCCTCGGCAAACTCTTCCAAAAAATGGTTAAGGAGGATTGGCACGTCGTCTGCACGTTCTCGAAGCGAGGGAAGTTGGATTCGAATAACGTTGAGCCGGTAAAACAAATCGTCCCGAAACTCGCCTTTCTTGACCATTTTTTCGAGATTCCGATTCGTGGCGCAAACAAGTCGCGCATTCACGGCAATCGGCTTCATGCTGCCAAGGCGCTCAATTGTTTTGGATTCTAGAAAGCGAAGTAACTTCACTTGAGTGGAAGGATCGATTTCTCCAATTTCATCTAAAAAGAGAGTGCCCTTGTCCGCCGCCTCAAAACGACCGATACGCCGTTCGGCGGCTCCTGTGAAAGCACCTTTCTCATGTCCGAACAATTCACTTTCCAAAAGGTTCGCAGGAAGAGCAGCGCAGTGGACTGGGACGAATGGGCCCCGAGCGCAGTCGCTGTTTTGATGAATGGCTTGAGCAATCAGTTCTTTGCCCGTCCCAGTTTCACCTTGAAGCAAAACGGAAGCTTTGGAAGGGGCGACCAGTCTCACCTTCTCCAACACCTCCTCAAGAGCCGAAGACTCACCCAAGATGCCATCAAAACTGTATTTCTTATCTAGGCGACGATGAAGATCTGCATTTTCCTCTTTTAAATTCCGTGAATCAAGACCGCGGCGAATAAGAATTTCCAATTTCTCCAAGTTCAAAGGTTTGGAGAGAAAATCAAAAGCTCCCCGTTTCATGGCTTCCACGGCAACGTCTACGTCTCCATAGGCCGTCATCATTATGCACACAGGTCTGTTCGGCAGCCGAATGGCATGATCGATAACGCTCATTCCGGAAGATCCGGACATGCGAAGATCGGTCAGAACGATATCGAATTTCTCGGCATCCAGTAGGTTGAACGCTTCCTCGGGATCCGAAGCCAAGTATACGTCGAATTTATCTTCAAAAGCTAACTCCAGACCTTCGCGGGTGTGTTGCTCGTCGTCAACGATGAGAATTGTTGCAGGCACTTCTAAATAATTTAGGCGGTATTATATAATATATTTCACTGCTCCTCAAGTAGCTTCATTCGTCGATCTTTTCTTGGGAAACGGAGGGTCACAATGGTGCCGGCACCTGGTTTGCTGTCGATGCCTACGTCACCACCATGATCTCGCATAATACGATAGACGATCATCATCCCTATCCCGTGACCGTTTTTTTTCGTGGTGTAATAGGGCTCGAACACCTTTGGAATGTCTTCCTTCGCAATACCGACCCCAGAGTCGACAAACTGTATGTAGACATTTTCGTCATCTCCGCGAGTGACGATGCTTAACTTTGGCTCCTTCCCCATAGCGTCGATCGCGTTGCCAATCACATTGAAAAAAACCTGTTTCAATTGGTCCGGGTCTGCAAAAACGAAAGGTGTTTTCGCACCCTCCTCCACTTGAATG
>JABHOU010000549.1 GCA_018695085.1 Opitutia bacterium
GGAGGGTTCTCCAAAGACTTCTATAAAGGCTATGAAGAGATTTTCCCTCTCGACCCCGGCTTTGAAATTCGCAAAACCCTTTACAACCTTTACCACGAATTGAACCACTACAATCTCTTCGGGGGCGGCTATGCCCGCTCCGCCCAATCGAGCATCAATCATCTCCTCGCCTATTCGCCATGACCAACGACATACAGGAAATCCTGCTCGACGAAGAAACCATCAGCCGACGCGTGAGTGCCCTAGGAGCTGAAATCGACATCCATTACGAAGGGGAGGAAATCCTGCTCATTACCTTACTGGACGGGGCCATCGTATTCACCGCGGACCTCATCCGCAACCTGCGCCGACCACTCCGACTCGATTGCATACGCGTATCCAGTTACGGAGATTCGACTTCTCCCGAGTCAAGCCCTCGTATCTTGGGCAACCTCCGAGCCGAAGTAGAAGGCCGCCACGTTTTGCTCGTCGACGACATTCTAGATACCGGAAACACCTTGTCGCGCGTTCAAAACGAAATTCTCTCTCGACAACCCGCATCCGTACATTCCTGCGTGCTGCTCGACAAGCCCGCTCGACGCGAAACCCCATTCAAAGCCGACTGGATTGGCTTCTCCATACCCGATCATTTCGTAGTCGGTTACGGACTCGACTACGCGGGCAGATATCGCCAACTTCCACATGTCGCGCTCCTCAAGCCTGAAGTCTACTCCTAGCCCCCCCTCCCAAGGAGTCTACATGGTTCAAACCAAACCAAATGTTTTTCGCCGTATATACGATTGGACACTCTCCCTCGCCGAAAAAAGGTCCGCGGGGAGATGGCTCGCCGCAATATCCTTTACAGAAGCCAGTTTCTTCCCCGTTCCGCCCGACGTACTTCTAATTCCGCTCTGCCTCGGCGACCTAAGAAAGGCACTCAAGTTTGCCCTTATCTGTTCTATCGCTTCCGTGCTCGGCGGTGCCGCCGGCTACGCCATTGGAGCCTTTGGCTGGGAGACGGTTCAGGAACTCTTCTACAAATACATACCGGGATTTACCGCAGAGAAATTCGACCATCTCATGATTTGGTATGAGCAATGGGGGTGGCCCTTGGTATTCCTTGCTGGATTTTCTCCTATTCCTTACAAAATCTTCACCATCGCAAGTGGCGTCCTAGGGATGGCCTTTCCTCAATTCTTAATCGCATCCGCCGTCAGTCGTTCCGCCCGCTTCTTCATCGTCGCCGTACTAATCGCCAAATTCGGCGAACCGATGAAGGTCTTCATTGACAAGCACTTCAACAAGCTCGCACTCGGTTTCGCCCTTCTTCTCGTGGGTGGATTCGCCGCGCTTAAATTGCTGTAACCACAGAGACCACCCGATCTAAGCCTCAGCCATTTCCCTGTCCAGCCTCTCAATGTACTCACTGACGTTACAGGTGAGCATTCTAGTTTTTTGAGGCGAGACTTCCAGCACCTTCGTCACCACCCCGTCCAGAAAAGAACGATCGTGACTCACTATAATTGCAGTCCCCTCGAACAAGTTGAGGGCCTCCTGCAACACCTCCTTGCTGCGAATGTCCAAGTGATTCGTAGGCTCATCCATTATAAGGCAATTGCAGGGCTTCATCAGAAGTTTCGCCAAAGCCACTCGGTTCCGCTCACCCCCGGAAAGAACGGAAGTCTTCTTCAACGCCTCTTTCCCACTGAAGAGCAAGGCGCCTAATGCCGCCCTAGGGTTTGCCTCAGGGTTGCCTTCGGCGACTTCCTCCACTTCCGACAGCACGTCATTGACTGGGTTCAATTCCTCGGCTTGATGCTGGGCGAAATAACCGATAACCGTATTTACTCCGACATCTCGCACTCCCTCCTGAAAGGGTTCTACCCCAGCAAGAATCCGAACTAGCGTCGACTTCCCCGCCCCGTTCACGCCCACGATCGCAATGCGGTCACCCTTATCTATCCGCAGATCCAAACCATTGAAAACTTGGTTGTCTCCATAAGCCTTTTTCAGGTTTTCCACCTCGATCACCTTGTGACTGGCGGGAGGCGACGGTGGAAAGCGAAAATACATTTTTTTCTCTTCCGCCTCAGGCTTCACGATTTCCATTTTGTCCAAAGCCTTTATTCGACTCTGGACCATGGCAGCCTTCTTCACATTTGAACGGAAGCGATTGATAAACTCCTTCTCCTTTTGGATAACTTTCTTTTGGTTGTTGGAAGCCTTTTGCTGGCGTTCCTTGCGGGCCGCGCTTTCCTTCAGATAAAAGCCAAAGTCTCCCTTGTAGCTGTTAAGTTTCCCGAGCTTCAGTTCCAAAGTGCGCTCAGTTACAGTCTCGAGAAAGGCTCGATCGTGCGAAATCACTATCAGGGCTCCTTGGTAACGCTTCAAATACTGCTCCAGCCAGTGCTGGGAAACAATGTCCATATGGTTTGTGGGCTCGTCCAGGATCAGGAGCGAAGGCGCCTGCAGCAACAGTTTGCTCAAGGCAATCCGCATCTGCCAACCACCTGAAAACTCACCGACGTCGCGATCCATGTCGGACAAAGGAAACCCCATTCCCATCAGCACCTTCTCGATGCGGGACTTCATTTTTTCCGGCTCGTATGCGGCCAATTGCTCCTCCCAAGCACCCATCAAGTCGATCAAGTCGTAAAACTCCTCCGCATCCGGTTCCATCTCACCCAATCGAACCTCGGCCTCGTCCAAACGCTCTCGCAAGGCCAAGGCGTCGGCAAATGCTTTCTCCGCCTCCTCAGCCAAAGTACACCCCTTCACCGATATCCCATCCTGCGGCAAGTATCCGATTGTCGCGTAATCCGGTTTCTCGATGGATCCTGAGTCAGGTTCCACCTGCCCCATAAGCATGCGCAACAAGGTGGTCTTACCCGAACCGTTCGAGCCCACCAAGGCAATCCGGTCGAGAGAACCGATTACCTCGGATATCTCCTCGAACAGGGACTGCGGACCATAAGCGAGACTAACTTCTTGGATTTGAATCATCGCCGGCGAACAATGTACAAGTTCGCCTCCAAGGCAACTCGATTAGATGGAAGAGCACCATCAAATACAAATGCTACGAATGCCTTAGTAAGCCTCTCGGACAGAACTAGTTTTCCCGGACTGCTGCCGAGCAACTTGCCACATCCACCTGGATGCAGCTCAAATAGTTGTCTTGTTTTTTTTCTGAGGTTTGTATTGGTTGTTGAAGAGATAAATTTGATGCAAGAAGAAGAAACGCAAATTGTACTGGAGAGAAGATCCGGTCGCAAGATGTTGGGGTGCCTGTTAATTGTGATCCCTATTGGATGGATTATTGGTGCCCTTGTCGAACCAGATAAAGCTGGTTTGGTGGGTAGCTTTTTGGGATTTCTATTGCTCATGGGTTTATTCAGTATGGCTACGGATTTTTCGAAAAATCGGAGAATCGTGGTTACACCTTATCAGATCCAGTTCAGCGAAGGTATTTTTAAGGCCACGGCCATGACTATTAGCTGGGATGAGCTAGGCGAAGTCGATTACTCTGTTAAAGTTTCAAGGGCTGAAAACGGAGTCAAATCAACAACCTGTATTATTTACTTGAATAGAAAGGGAGCGAAACCGCCCGGCAAACCACATAGAATTGATTATTCAGACGAATTAGGGAGACAGGTCAAAAACTCATCACGAACTATTCATGCAGAAGAAGCCGTTCAGTTGATTGAAAAGTTGCGTGTCGCTGGTTCCGAAGGAGAGAGGATTGAAATAATCAACAACAACAAAGCACAGGACCTTCAAGGATTGTAGTCTGTCCTCCCTTCACGAAGCGGGTCTCTCGTTACTGTCCTGCCTGCGATGGTAGAAAACCGAAACACGAGCGAAATTGCCATTGTAAGCATAGCTCGACAAAAAACGGAACTACGATCGGCGAAGATATGATCGTTGGTGGTTTTAAGTGTTTGAGAATTTCAAAAGTCTAGGCTCGAACATAAGACAGAATTCCGATTCCTGCACTCTCTTAAATTGGTCCACTGGCAAATAAGGTGGACAGTCATTGGTACTGATTTCTCCCATCAACCTTCAAGCTTGGAAAAGCCCTCCAAAGCATTAACTTCTGACTTTTGGCAGTGGGGTTTCCTTCAAGCCTAAGACACCGCAAATCCCTCAAGCCAGCCAGTGGCGTTAGGTCTGTTATTTCGTTATCACTGAGGTCCAACACCTTTAATTTGAATAACCCCCCGAGCGGCGTAAGGTCACCGCCATATGGAAGCCCACCGAGTTGCAGAGTCTCCAAATTAACCAACCCCCTTAAAGGCGTGATGTCGGCAATCCGGTTTTTGTCGGAAGCTAAACTACCTCTAAGATCCAATGTCTTCAGATTCGTCAATTCCGCCAGCGGGGAGACATCAGAGATGTTGTTGTAATATAGATCCAGATTGACCAAATCATACAACCCCGCAAGTGGCGTAAGATCACTGATATTACAGGAACGTAGAGACAGAGAAGTCAAATTCTTCAAACCTCCCAGAGGAGTGACATCAGATATTGGTTTCTTTTCGAGACCAAGATGTTTCAGATTGGTTTCTTTCGCTTTTCGAATCTTGGCAAGAACTTCAAGACCGCCATAGGCTTCGGGCTTGGCTTCCCACTCGGCCCATTTGTTACTATCAGTGGCATTTCGGGAAGGTTCTACGGAAGTCCATCTCTTTAACAATTCGTCAAAAAAGTACCATTCGGAATCTGAAGATTTCCAAACATAGAACTTGCCATCGGCTGAAGGGCTTCTCACATAACGCCACAAACGATCGTGGTGAGAGTATAACCACGGAAAAGCTCCATGCCACATCCAACCAGAAGAGGAACTTGGAGACTCCGAATTCGACTGCGGCATGTACCACCAAGAACTTTCCGTGTAAGAATAGACCCAAGAAGAATCCCCATACCACATCCATTCGGAAGGCGAATCGGCCCTAAGATTCGATGGGATAAAGAGAACCAGAAGAGACAGCAAAACGAATCTAATCATTGCACAAAACAGCTCAATCTTGGTCCCGCCTCTAGATACATCATCTGATTAGTATACTATCCCAAAAGCTAATTCGCCTATTACAATTTCTAGCTATTTTTATAATCGGCCAACCGAAGAACCTCGCGAGCATGGTTATGAGAGAGATGCAACGAGACGCCTTAGTGCAGTTTTGAGTAAGAACTGGAAATTGCAGTGCGGCAGGGAACACCCTGATAATTTGGCCGGAATGACATCGCGACCAGTAACTTCTTCATCTCTCATGCCAAACATTCTTGGACTTGGAATAATAACGCCAACCTGTAGCGTCATGAAACCACGCCCAAGGTTAGATGGCTTGATTCGTCCAGTACCGTTTATGGATCTCATGCCAGTACCAAATGGAATCCATAGTTTCGGCTACGATGTATATCCATCCGTGATCCGAATGATAAATCCAATCGGAGTTTGTCGGAGAAAATGGACCAACCCCCTCCAAGACTCTCCACCCCCGCCGAGTTCATTCCCTGAATTCGCGAGAAAATTTGCAGTGGAAGACTCCGAGTCGCTTAAATTCGGAAATCCATCACCATCGGAATCGTTGGGATCGGTTAACTCCAAATACCAATCTTGGAAATCTGGCCAAGAAGATGCGGTGCCCCCATCAACCGCCTTGACTGAAGCGGAGTAAACATTTCCGCTCCTGGTCAAGGAATTGCCGTAAATTCGGACCACGGATGAATTCACATTGAGGTCAAGAGTGACTATACTGACTTGGTTTTCGTTGGAAGAACTGTAGGTGGTGCTTCCCGAAACGGTCCATATTATATTACGAGGATCTCCCCAACATTTCCCTTGCATTCAAAGAGTGCCCGGAGGGGGACTTGAACCCCCACGACCTTTCGGTCAGCGGATTTTAAGTCCGCTGCGTCTACCAATTCCGCCATCCGGGCTTGGACACAAGGAATGCATTATGCCTTAAAGGTATAGGGGAGCCAAGGTCATTTCACTTTGACTCGGCCGAAGGTGGCTTTTCTTCGGCTTTTTCGTAAGGATTTTCTTTGAAGGACGAATCGTCCACTGACTCACTGTCACCATCGGGCTCCACATTTTTCACGGACTCAGGCTCTAGGTAAGATTCGTGCTCTTCGGCGAAGTCGTCCCATTGCTTCCTTTGCGAAAACCCACCTGTGGCCGCTTTGTCTCGCAATTGGCGCTCGGAGCGCTCGATACGGCGCTTCCGCTCGGAGTCTCCCTGGATCACCTTCATAATGATGAAGGCCGCCGCCAGAACGATGAGAATTACGACCTCGACAGCCACTCAAGCGGTCTCCGCCTCCAATGCGCCTTCCTCCAAAACGCCCTTGGCCTTGGGGAACAACTGCCACCCCTCAAAGATCATCCATACCTCCAAGACAACGGTAGCTAGTCCGATTCCGCCAAGGAGATAATCGGGCTTGTCCCCGACCAACCACCCGGGAGCGGAGAAGAGCTGGTGCAGCATCGCCCAAAGAGGCATGATCAGCATGAAGATCATCGGGATGACGAGAAACCACACGGGCTTCCCTCGGCGCCAAAGATAAAAGGTGATGACCATGAAGGACAGACCTGCCAGAAGCTGGTTGGTGGCCCCGAATAGCGGCCAAAGTATGAGGCCGCCCTTCCCTGCGTTGCCGAGGGTCCATTCACCTCCGCTGGGTGGAACTGCAGCCATCGCGCCCGCTATACAAACTGCAAAGATAGTGGCACCGTGCTTGTTTTTCAACCAAGCGAAAACTCCGCCATCACTGGGGCTCAGGGTTCGCCCAAGTTCCTGTATGACATAGCGTTGGAGGCGACATGCTGTGTCCAAAGTGGTGCCGGCAAAGGAGGCAACAAGCACTCCCATCAAGGCAACCGCAACTCCTCCGGACAAACCCAGAGCCATAAGGAAATTGGCAGAGCCATCGACAAATGCTCCCACCTTGGCACCCAGTCCCTTGGCCGCTCCCCAAGATGCATAACGCTCGGCCCAAGCCGCCTCGCCAATTAATGTTTCGCCACCTGGCGTTGCCACCCCCAAGCCGAGCCCGGCCCCGCAGGCGAGAATGACCAAGGTGGCGAGAAATCCCTCGGTCAACATGCTACCGTACCCAACGAAACGGGCGTCCGGTTCACTCGAAATTTGCTTGCTGCTAGTACCGCTGCTCACAAGGCAGTGAAACCCGCTGACGGCACCGCAGGCGATGGTGATGAAGAGGAAGGGGAAAATCATCGGGGCACCCTCGGGGTGAACATTGAAGGCGGGTGCCACCATGGTCAATTCGGCATCCCCTTCCCCACCCGCAAGGGCAGCCGCAAAAAGGCCGAGGACGATCAAGGCCAAAGCTGAAATGAGCTGGAGAGAGTTTACGTAATCACGCGGCTGGAGCAATGTCCAGACTGGCAAAACCGAGGCAACGTATGAGTAGCCCAGCAGCACGACCACCCAAGTCCAGATGGACCATCCGGCCATGGCGGCATTCCATTCCCCAAGGATCCCCACGTCGCCGTAAACGACGGACAGGTACATCACGGCCAGCGCTGCAATGGAAGGCACCAGCAATCCAACGCCATTGCGGTTAAGCATTACGCCGATTGCGATCGCGATGGGGATCTGCACGACGCAGGGAAAAATAGCAGACGGATATTGCTTGAAGACAGCCGCGATAACCAACCCGAAGATCGCCAAAACCACCGTCAACGCCATGAAAAGAATAAAGAGGAAAAGCAAACGCACACGCTTGTTCAGCAACCGACCCGCTATATCGCCCACAGTCTGCCCGTTGTTGCGCAAGCTGACAACCAAGGCGCCGAAGTCATGTACGGCACCAACAAGGATAGAACCAAAAACCACCCACAAGAGGGCCGGCACCCAGCCCCACATGATAGCGATTGCAGGACCCACGATCGGGCCCGTCCCGGCGATCGAGGTGAAGTGGTGCCCGAAAATAACGGATTTCTTTGTCGGTACATAGTCCACCCCGTCCTCCAGCTTCCGTGACGGGCAAACCGCCGTTGCAGAAAGGGCAAAGATCTTGGATCCCAACCAGCGACCATAAGTATGGTAGGCAACGACGAAACCGATACCCGCGAGTAATGCGATGCAGAGTACTTCCATTTCTTTAAGGGTAGGATTCCAAAGCATTTTGGCAAGAACGAGAATGGAGCAAATCGAAGGAAATTACACGGTTGAAGCCGCATCCCTCGGCTTCAGTCACTACAATGCGTGACGACACTTAACCTGAGCCAAAGCCATTCATTTCCATCCTGCTGTAGCTAAGCAACTTACGAAGCCCTCCTGGAGATACTTCATTTAAAAACGTATCATTTTGGCAAATTCCGCTAAAAGATTAATAGTATAAAATAATATCATGTACGCGTGCATGATAGTGCTATTTAAGAGAATTCGATTCTCTCGTACAAATTAAATACAGTCTTTCTGGCACAACCTGTGCAATTGCTCCGAAGTTGAATTAACAAGATGTTCGCTGAGAAAAACATACCTATCTTGTTGCTAAAGATTTTCTGTGCCACTTCGCTTATTTTCGCGGATAAAGGGAATAGAGGAGCAACCGAGGAAGAACACGCCAACACCGAAGGAGAAAGCTCAGGCGAACAACCTGCCGATCCCAACGAGGCCAAAGCCAACGAAGGAAACAGAAACGGGAACTCCGGAGGAAACAAGGCACACTCGGGCAAGGCTAACGAATCGACCGGCGAGCAACCCGCCACCGAGCAACCTAAGAACGAAAAAACTGCAAACACCCCGGGGAAAACCACAAGCGAAGAGACCGCCGCGCCAAACGAGGGCAAGGCAAACGAAGCTGCTACGGGGAACGAAGTAAACTCAGACAAGGCTAACGAATCCACCGGCGAGCAACCTAAGACCGAAGAACCCAAGGCCGACCCGACATCTAAACATGCAACCGACTCCGGCAATACGGGCAAAGCCGATACCGAGAAGTCGAGCGAAGCCAGTCGCGACAAAGGTGAGGGATCCCCAAAAAACTCACACACCGTAGGGGACAAGACTTCGACTGACACCGCCCCAAGGAATGTGGGTCCAACTGAGCATGGGAAAGCTAACGAAACCGACTCCGACAAGTCAGACGAGACCACCAAAGACAAAGATCGAACAGGCGAGGCCGATCCCGAAACCGGCAAGGACAAGCCGAAGACGGGCAATTCAGAAACCTCCGAAGGGAAAGCCGAAGGCGAGAAGGCAGACGGTTCCGAATCCGCCAAAGGCAAAACCGACGACCCGGCCACCGAAACCGGCAAGGACAAGACGAAGACGAAGACGGGCGATGCCGAAAAAGACAAAGACGTAACGGGTGACGATCGCGCCGAGAAAAAAGAGCTTCCGAACGATTAAGAGAAAGCAGAGGGAACTGTAACAGTCGGCGACAAAAACAGGACCAATGGAAAAAAGGAATTGAAAGAGAAGATCAAGGAGAACAAAGCCCGAGAATTCCAACTTCCCCGGTGGCTCGCCGATTCAAAACCCGTCGGCGATGGTGCACCCGGGTGGTATGAGTCATCTTGGTTCGGCACTTTCCACAAGTCTCGCTCCGATTGGCTCTACCACGCAAAACTCGGATGGATATTCCCCATGTACGACGAAGCTGGCAACGGTTGGCTCTAGACCGAGGAACACGGCTGGCTCTGGACTGGAGAGGGTCTATTCCGCTACCTTCTTCGTCATCGCGAGCAGCAATGGCTTTATTATCTTCTGCGCCGAGGCGGTCGCACCTATTACTTCAACTACACCACCCGCAGCCTAGATGGCGTGCTCAGGCCCAAGAATACCGAGGACGAAAAACAACCCGGCAAACCTGCTAGAGAAGAAAAAGGCAAGACAGACTCCGAAGAATCTAACGATGGTGGAAAGCCCGACGGAAAAAGCTCCAAGGATTCATCGGGTAAAACCACTTCCGACAAGGAAACTACCGCCAAGACCGAAGACGCCAAAACTAAAGAGACTTCAGCCAAAGAGAAAAAGTATTCCGGAGACGACGAAGCGAACACCGACTCGACCGAAAGCAAAAGGTGAGAACACTAACACTTTGTAAGAGCCGAAATCTTCGAGTTCTAATATTGCAACCGAGAACGAACCCACATCCCTGAAGAAAACGCATATGGTCACCACGGACCGGACCGCAGCCAAATCTACCGATGAAGGCGGTTCCAAGGCTTCCACTGGACTCGCTCCTGTCAAGAAAACCATTCCAATCCGCTAGAAAACACTCGGACCTAAGCTCTGGTTGAAACGAAAGCCAAGCAGCCAACTCAACTGGAATGTCTCCGGTTTCCGGGAGTCTGAGGTAAGATTAGAAAAACTTCTTCACCCCACTTAAGCTCGTATTAGAATGAACTTATCCAAGATATTGCCCAGAAGTGCCTTGCATCCGATTTCAAATTTCAAATAATAAATGGGAAATCCTTTTATTCCATGAGAACCATGAAAGAAACAACCGTCAAAACCCTCGTCGCAAACCTGTGCCGGGCAATCGCCTGGCGCCTAGAAAACACATCTGCAAGAGACACCCAGCGGGACCACCGATCTTCCGGCACAAGCCGAATAGACGAATCGGCGTCAGCGGTCGCACTGTGCCCGGAGACAAGCAGCGGACGCAAGCTAACCACCAGACTCTTTGGTTTTCTGCCCGCGCTGATCATCACCAGCACCTCACTTCCCGCCGGCGAGCATGATAATTGGTACATCGCCAAGGAATGGAGCGTCAGCGAATCCAGGGGAGTTTTCTATGACTTCAACTCCACGACTGGACAGGAAAGGATTTTCGTAGGAAGAGGGAGCGTCTGGGATCATTCCGGGCGTGACATCAAGATTTACGATTTGAACGGCACTCTAATAACCACTTTCGGAAGTGGAAACTTCATGGACATGACCATGGATGGCAACGGAACTCTCTACGCGGTTTCGCACAATCGAGTGGTCGCCTTCAGCAAATCACCCGGACGCATAGTCAGTGTCACCGTTGACGACAACGGAAGTAACCTTTACAGGCACTGGGGCGATCATTCCTGGAACATGACATTTTCCGGAGGCGGAGGGACGGGAGCGTCCGCCTTGGCTGTGCTGGAGCAAAATGCTACCGACACCGACAGTTACAACAAATTTGTAACTTCAGTTTATGTTTCTAACGGGGGAATGAATTACTCGTCCGAAGTAAATGCAACTCTTCGCAGCGACCATCCGAAACAAGGTAATACGGTCGAACCCCAATTCACCGTAAATCTGGGCATCGCGTGGGGCGAGGATTGGTCAACCGGAGGATTTTCCAAAGCTCAAGCTATCGGGATTAGTCCAATCAGCGGAGACCTTTTCGTTGCTGATGCTGCAAACCATAAAATCGTGGTATTGGATCGTAATGGAACCATCAAAAGAGAATTTGGCTCCAATGGATCCGCTCCGGGGCAATTTTCGTTTAGCTATAGTGAGTTCAGATGCTCTTTGGATTTTCTGCCCGACGGAACCTTGTTGATAGCCGACAATCAATACCTCCATTTCTACAAAGAAGACGGCACCTTCATTGAGCGAACAGATTCGGGTAGATTCCGAGCATCCGTTGCTCCGGACGGCACGATACTGTCTGATTCAAAATTAAGAGACTCAAGGGGACAACCAATCCAAGATGCATTGCCCTTCCAGTCCAATGCATTTACCGCCTTCATGCCTACCGGCGACCTAATCGAATCCTATCAAGACAAGATTAGGATTTGGAAGAGGGCTTACAGATCAAAGGGTCTGCTCACCCGGAACGTCATCCCCTTGCCGGCCATCCGCGGCATTTCCCAACGCGAAGGAACAAATATAGTGGAGATTCAGTTCGAAATCATCGACCCCGACGACTCGAACGCCACAGCTGGTATCATGGCCGCCGTCAACGGGGACTTTTCCAACCCTACTCAATGGATTATTGCTTCCCAGTTTTCTGATGGAACAGGAAACAAGATTGGGACTCCCATCGCAACAAACCAGATACACCAAGTTGCTTGGGACATCGGAGCAGACTGGGCGCAACAAACGGGAACTCTTCAATTCGCAGTTCTCTGTCAAGACGCTCGTAGAACGACTCCCGTCGACATCCATTTCCTAGAGCTACCCTTCGCCGAGGGGAACATGACCATCAGTCGGTCTCCAATTCTAGACCGAGACGTTGTCAATTACTTCAAGTTTCTTCTCGCAACCGGCTCTGGCTCAATCAACCTGCAAAACGGAGAAGTAAGGCACAACGACGGCACCCTGTTCATGTCTACTTCCTTAAAATCAACGCAGGCGGGACGAGATCACTTAATGCAGTCGGTGGGATATCGCTGGGCAAAGACCGCAGAAGTTCAGCTTGCCCAAGAAGCCGCTACTCCAGGAGTCATCAACAGATGGACTGCAATCAATCCAATCAAACCGAGAAATCTTCCCGGTCAGGTTAACGAATACGGTTTCGACTCCAAGAACTATGGAGGCCAAGCGTGGTGGGTGGTAAAAAACAGCGCACTGCCCTTCCCCGATTTCACCTCCCAAAGCTTTGACAACAATGGTAGCGCCAACCAACATTTCGGCCGGAATATATCGGCAGACGGGTCGTTGGTTGCTTTTGGAATCAACTGGGGAAGTGCACACGACCCAGCCTACCGAAAAGTTTACCTTTACCAAGTAAACGAAAATGGAAACCTACAGGCAAAAGGAATCGCCGAACCAAACGACCTGCCGAACAATAAATCGTATAACTTCGGTTCATCGATTTCGCTCGACGCGGGAAAGCTCGCGATTGGGGCACAGCATGCAATCGAAGACAATGGTCAACAATTGGGCGCGGTCTACCTATTCGATACAAATGGGAGTTCACCCACTCAAATCAACCGAATTACCGCGTCCGATGGCAAGCCGAATGACTTGTTCGGTAGTTCCGTCGCCCTATCGGACAACCTACTCGTAGTGGGGGCCAGTAGCTACGAAAGTAATACGGGAGCAGCTTACATATACAAAATAGAGTCCAATGGCTCGAGCACCGAACTGGCGAAGGTCACCAATCCCGACGGCAAGAATGAAGATCATTTCGGGATTTCGACCGCGGTGGGCAACAACATAGTGGCAGTGGGGACTCCCTATGCAGACGTCGAGCTAAACGGAAAGAACCACGGAGATCTCGGCACAGTTCTCTTGTTCAAAGTAGAAGCCAACGGGAACGTCTCCAAAACGGACACGCTCACTCCACCTAATTATTCCGGAAATGGAAACCACTTCGGCAATGCGATCGCGATCTCCAACGGTATACTGGCAATCGGGCATCCTAATTATCACGAACGCAGTCCCAACTGGTATGATATTGGGATCGTCTACATTTATAAGATATCGCCACAAGGGAAAGCCGTGTTCACAGCGGCCATTAAGTCGCCATTCGTAGAAAACTACAAGTATTTCGGGAGATCTGTCGCAATGGATGGAGACAGACTATTGATCGGGTCCGACCGAGAAAAAGGGGTAAGCGGCAACGACAATGGGGGAGCGGCCTACTTGTATCAAATAAGCGAGCAAGGAAAACCGAGGTTGATAGAACGGTTCATCCACCCAAGCGGGAAAAACGAAGATTACTTTGGCTCTACACTCGGTCTGTCCGGACGAAACTCATTTATCGGAGCCTATCGTCACAACCTATCAAATGCGCAATCGGATGCAGGGAGTGTAATGTTCTTCCGATCCAGCTTTTAACTGCCTTAGATCAGGAAAAAGAACGAATCCATGGCCACACAACGAAATACTGGTTTGGTCTCCAAAATATTTTGGAGAAAAGCTTTTGGCATTGTTGGATTGGTTCTCTGCCTCCCCTCGTACGGAACTTTAGTTACGATCGAGCAAGTTTCCGAACCCGTCGGCTTTCTCAGCAAGACTACGGTAGTGGGAACAGGCGCATCGCTCACAACCGAGAAGTTGGAACTTTCAAAAAATGGTTACTATTTTTCCTATTGGGAAAAGGCGGGGACCAAACTTTCTGATTCGAAAGGGCGTAGCCTAACCCAGCCAACTATCGAGGTCGATGCAGCCTTTACGCTTACCGCTCATTACATTCACCAATCCGAGGACAGTGACGGGGACGGCATCCTCGATTGGTTTGAATACAGAAACTTCGGGAACCTCGCCGAGTTGATATCGTCCGATCCTGATGGCGATGGATATACCAATGGCCAGGAGCAATCGCTCGGCCAAGATCCCACGATTTCCGATCTTGTCGAAGATGGAGGTATATCATCCAGGCGATCGATCGACTTTGTCTTCGCGGACAAGTCTTTGGTTCATTATGAAATCAAAAGCGAACCGATCGGGTTTGTCGACACGACCAGCGGTTACGCAGAGCTGAATGCGACCGTTGCAACTCCAAACTTGAATGGCAAGGCGAACGGATACCTGTTCGCCTACTGGTCAGTCAACGGAGTAAGGCAAGCCAGCACGACGGGAAAGGCTTTGAGTCGTCTCATGCACAAGCTCACATCCTCGGCAAACATCGTAGCCCACTACTTTCCAGCCCAAGAGGACTCGGACTCCGATGGCTTGCTCGACAGCTCGGAACTGAATCAATTTGGCGACCTGTCACAAGAAGCGGATGCGGATACGGACTCCGATGGTTTTGCGAACCAAAAAGAAGATGCGCTCGGCCAAGAATCCACCGTCAAGGATTTCGTGGAAGACGGAGGCATTTCCTCGAGGCAATCCAAGGACTTCGTTTTCGGAGACTTCAACTTGGTTCATTACGAAATCAAAAGCGAACCAGTGGGCTTCATCAACAAATCCAGCGGTTACGTCCAACCGAATACGATCGTAACCACCCCAAGCCTTAACGGGGAAACAAACGGATATCAATTCACCTATTGGTCCGTCAACGGTTCCAGGCAAGCAAGTCCCAATGGAACATCCTTGAGCAAACTCGATCACACTTTGGTAACTTCTTCGATAATCATAGCCCATTATGTTAAATCCACAGAAGATGCCGATTCCGATGGCATGATGGACTGGTTGGAACTCCGCCAATTCGGCCAACTCATTCAAGATTCCTCCGATGACGCCGACCTTGACAACTACACCAATGCCCAAGAGGCGTCGGCAGGCCAAGAAGCTTTAATTAAAGACCTAATTGAAGATGGAGGTATTTCCTCAAGGCACTCCAAAAATTTCACCTATTTCGTCCAAGGCAACAGAACACCCAACGGAGCAACCCTGTCCAATGATGTTTTTTTTGCCGAGCAACCCAGCGGACTGCTAGTGGGAACCTTGCAACCTATCGATTACGACGATCCGAATCAGGAAGGTTCCTACTCTTTTAATTTGGTCAATGGACCAGGATCGACGGATAACGGAAAGTTCAACCTATCAGGAAACAAACTTGAAACAGGAAGGCTCATTCCCGAAGGTAATTTCAGCATTAGAATACGAATCACCGATTCCAGTTCGGCATTTGCCGAAAACATTTTTCAACTGAAAGCCCTTCTTGACGGCAACAGTGACAATGATTCGGATGGCTTGACCTTGGATCAAGAGAAAATTCACTCCACAAACCCGAATAGCGCGGATACGGATGGCGATGGCTATTCGGACTTGATAGAAGTAACTTTCGGAAGCGATCCCAATGATCGGGATTCCCTTCCCAACAAAGCGCCTCACGGATTGCAGTTGTCTGACAATCGGATACTGGAAAACCAACCGACTGGGATTTCGATCGGTACGCTCAGTGCCCTAGATGAAGACGCCAACGACACCCACTCGTTCACTTTCGTCGATGGGAACGGTTCCACCCATAATTCTCTTTTTTCCATTGATGGCAATGGGACGCTTAAGACATCAGCGGTTCTCGACTTTGAAACATCCCCAGTCTTAACCATTGGCGTAAAGGCAACCGATCTTGCAAACGAATCGATAGAGAAAGTTTTTTCCATTCAAGTTTTGAATGTGAGCGTTCCAATTACCGACACCTTGCCGATTCAAAACAAAGAAGGAGACGCATACCAATTTACTGGCAAGATCTTATCAAGTGGGGAAGCCAATATCACTGGCTATGGCTTTGAGTTGGACATAAGTCTTAAATTTGAAAATCCCAAAGTTTTTGCAGGCTTCATTAATTCCGAGACTCAGATTTTTTCGGCATCGACTGATCTTCTCGAAAAAGGAAAAAGTTTTTATTACCGGGCTTTTGCAACTAACCAAGAAGGCTCCGGATATGGTTCTCCCATAAGGTTCTCCCCGACCGCGTCGCAGACTGGTTGGTGGGCTAAAACACCAGAACACTCCAATGGATGGCGGAATTCCTCATGGTTTGGATTTTTTCTTCCTTTTGACAACGGATGGTTATATCATGACAAATTGGGTTGGGTATTTGCCCAAGACGACCAACAGGGAGGAATATGGCTTTGGAAAGAGAAAATTGGGTGGCAGTGGACTACGAAAGACATCTACCCCTACCTTTATCGCCACAACACTGCCATTTGGATGTACTTCCTAAGAGAAAAGAACGGTATACTGCATTTCTACAATCACAATACGAAAGTAGTAGAATAATTTGGGGAAGCAGTGAGATCGAACTGAGAATTTCTTCGTCTCTATAGGTAGAAGTTTAATTCACAAATCACAGCACAAGGCGGGACGGTCTGCCATTATTCCTCAGGATCAAATTCATAAAGAGTTTCTAATGGTACAAGAGCACTTGCTCTAAGCTAGAACCTCAGACTGACCCGCTCCGCCACCACCGGGTGTGAGGAGAAGAAGTCGATCACCAGGTTTTGCCTCAAATTTGTCGACCGCGCCAAGTTCTTCACGAGAACCGTCGGCGCGAACAAGAATCTGTTTGCCAGGTTGCCCCGATTGGCCACCGGCAATGCCCTCGGGACCTTCGGTTCGACGCTGAGTGAGAAGAGATACCGACATGGCTTCCTCGAACAGGTATTCGCGTTCCACACCGTCTCCGCCGGGCCAACTACCGGAACCCCCCGATCCTTCCCGCAGGCAAAAACGTTCGAGTCTGACGGGTTGACGAAGTTCTAAAATCTCAGGATCCGTAATCGCAGTGTTGGTCATATGGACATGAACCCCGGATGCCCCGTCCTCTCCTATTGCCGCACCTGCCCCGCCCGCAACAGTTTCGTAATGACTGCGGGTGGCGTCGCCGAAAACGACGTTGTTCATGGTGCCCTGCGAGCAGGCCACTTTTCCAAAGGCAAGCAGCAGGGTATCCACCAAGCGTTGGCTCACCTCCACGTTGCCTCCAGCCACGGCGGGTGCCTCGGCAGGGTCATGGGGAAAGACGGGAGAAAGAAAACTATCATCCGGAAGAATGATTTCCACGGGATCGAGAAAACCCTCGTTTAAGGGAACCTCTTGTTCAGCAAGAACTCGCAGCACGTAAACCAGGGCGCTTCGAACGATTGCTGCAGTGGCGTTAAGGTTGGCGGAGTGGCAAGACGACGTCCCCGTAAAGTCGAAGGTGGCCCGAGAATCACGGATGGTGATTGTAACGACGATGAGCGAGCCGTCATCCAGTCGTTGCTCCGCCCGCAGTTCGGCGCCCTCGTGGCGAACGAGGAATTCCCTGCAAATGCCGGCGGAACGATCTCCAAGATGCTTCATGTACTCGGCAAGCGTGCGCGAGCCATGTTCCTCGGCGAGTGCGGATAGACGTTCGACGCCGAAACGGACGGA
>JABHOU010000550.1 GCA_018695085.1 Opitutia bacterium
GACGGAGAAATTTCCTTTCACTGAGGGCGGTCGGGGTTCGCCCCAATTGTCGCTTCCGAAGGAAAACAGAAGCGATTGGATGACTCCGATCTGTTTACTTTTGCTTTGCGGTATGAGTGTTCTTTTTATCCGCTCAGCTCAAGCCTATGTCGGAGGAGAATTATGGCGCATGCAGATCATCTGGGTGTTGGTCGGGGTCGCATCCTATGCCGTCATGTCCCTGATCAACTATCATTTCTGGATGCGTTATGCCCACTACCTTTATGGACTTGGTCTACTGGCGTTGTGTATGGTTTTTTTCGGTCCGGAGATCTACGGAGCCAAGCGTTGGATCGATCTTAAAATCTTTAAAATTCAGCCCGCAGAGTTGGCCAAGTTGGCAACACTTGTCTTGGGTGCCAGTATTTTAGCTCGATCCGAAATCGGAACCCTTAAGGAATCGATGAAAGGCATTGGCAAAGTGGCTCTTTGTTTTGCGCTACCTATGTTCTTGATTTTCAAGCAACCGGACTTAGGATCAACTCTTGTTTTCCCACCGATGCTATTTTCTCTTTTATACGTTGCGAAAATTCCTTCGCGTTTCTTCGTCGGCACATTCCTTCTATTTGTGTTGGCTTTAGGCGTGGTTGGGTTCGACGTATACCGTTACTATCAATTCAAAACTGAGAATCCGCGACCTGACGATACCGTACTCGCTTATGAGGACACTTCGCTTCTGCCGCTAAAGGATTACCAGCGCAAACGCATTCTGACCTTCCTTGCTCCCGAGGTGGTGGATCGCGGTGGAGTAGGAGCCAACTGGAATCGTATCCAGGCTCTGATCGCCGTGGCTACCGGGGGACTTGGAGGCAAAGGCCTTGGAGACGGCATGCAAGCCAAGTTGGGTTACTTGCCCTCTGCCGTTGGCCATAATGATTTCATCTTTGCGGTACTGGCCGAGGAGGCCGGTTTCGTGGGAGGACTTCTTGCGCTGAGTCTATTCGCCGTGGTGATTATGGGCTGCCTTTTGGTAGCCGGCCGGGCGAGCGACCGTTTCGGGGCCATGTTGGCTACCGGAGCGGCGGCATTGATGATGACTCACGTCTTCGTCAACGTTGGCATGACCCTAGGTATTACACCGATTACGGGTTTGCCTTTGCCCTTCCTCAGCTACGGAGGATCTTTCCTCGTTAGCTGTTGTATCCTGATGGGGTTAGTCCAGAGCGTGTATCGCCATAGGAAGGAGTTTCGATGAGTTTGCCTGAAGCATTTCTGCTGCCGGTGAAATCGAGCTCTTTGTCGTGGGCCGTGGATTCCAAAAACGTTCAATCGACATGGCTAGAAAAACTAGGCGCCGGCATCATCACCGGAAGCACCGCAAGTCCCAAAACGTCGAGACTACCGTCTCCGATGCATCCATTGAGGATCAATTAAAGGAAGCTCCCGAGGAACCTGAGCCTCAACTCATAGATAAAGGAGACCTGCGTCAAGAAGCGCAGGAAAGGGCCGCGAATCGGCCCATTCGTGAGCGCATCCTGTCTTTCTTCCGTCGTGACGACGGGCAAAAGGATTACAAGGAAATCATCATCAATTCCGAGGCCCTCGAACGGCGAGTGGCTCTTCTTCAGAATGGTGTGCTCGATGACTTCAGTGTCGAACGCAAGGAAGAGGATCGCATGGTCGGGGCTATCTTCAAAGGGAAGGTCCAGAACTTGGAGGCCGGACTAAAGGCCGCCTTTGTGGATATCGGCCAAGACAAGAATGCCTTTCTTCACTATTGGGACATGTTGCCTGGTGCAGGCAACAACGATCCTGACTTGGAAATTGTTCGTGAAAACAAGGGGAAGAACAGTGGTCGAACCGAAGCCAAGTCAATAAAGGACATTCCAAAGGTGTTTCCTATCGGTTCTGAGATTGTGGTGCAGATCACCAAGGGTCCAATTGGCACCAAGGGTCCACGCACCACTACGAACTTGGCTCTTGCGGGCCGATTTCTCGTACTCATGCCCTATGGAGGCCAGTGCGGCATTTCTCGCAAGATCGACGACAGAACCGAGAGAAATCGTCTCAAGCGAATAATCACCAATCTTTCCCTCCGCGAGGGAATGGGCGTTATCATTAGGACTGTTGGGGAAAGCAAGCCCGAGAAGTTCTTTGACCGCGATTTGCAACTTCTCTTGCAGCAGTGGGATGAGATCGAAGCTAAAATGAAGACGGTTAGAGGTTCCGCTTGTCTGTATCAGGAACCCGATCTCATTGGGTTGACCGCTCGCGATTTTCTGACCGAAGACGTCGATCGGGTCCAAGTCGACAAGAAGGAAGACTATGACCGACTCATTGAGTCCGTACAGAAGATTTCTCC
>JABHOU010000551.1 GCA_018695085.1 Opitutia bacterium
ATGCCGGTCAGTCCGATTTTCTCGGAATTAATATCCGAAAAGGAACGGAGCAACGAGTTGGCTCGTATGACGTCGGCCACGGCATGGTAGAACCATTGCTCATTGTCGGGCAACTCTCGGTCGCCGAACCAGTCAATCCGCGACGGACCTGAATGAGGGTGCCCCACTCCAGTGGGGAAATCACCTTCGACCTGATGAGACTTCCCTCCGGGCAAGTGTCCTTCCAAGTCCATCGCAATCGCCGCATAACCTTTATTGTTCCAAAACCGCACCCACTCGGGATAGGCCGTTCCACCGCCGCCATGAGCGCACACCACCGCCGGCCATCCATCATCGGGCGCCTTCCCTTTCGGGGCACCATAGTAGGCGAAGACCTTGGTCGGGTTGCCCTTGTAGTCGACTCCTTCGTAAAAGAAGGAACGCAAACCCTTAGCGGGTCGTTCCTTGGTCTCATGGATCTTCGGTTTCTCAAACAACGCCTTGAAGTCCCATACCAAGACACGCTCCACTGGCTTGGCCTGCTTCGATTCCTCAGCAGCGACAGGAACAACCGCTAGGCTGGCCAACCATTCCTTTCGGTTCTTGCCGACCCGATTCGGGGTATTGTCACCCCGCTTTACGTTCCATTCCTCGCCGAGCGGATCCTTGAAGGCGGCAAACTCAGTTATCTGCGGTTGGCCGGCCTTGGCTCCGATGACCCGCAAACGGGCCTTGGTCGTCTTCCGTTCGACAATCGGAGCTACGAACTTTGTTCCGATGGAAAGACCATTGAAGCAACTTCTCCAAGTCGAATTCTCGATATCCCATAATTCGATTAGATAACGAGAGATCGAAGAACCCTTCTTCTCCTTGATCCGAAACTCATTTACCGCGGTGGGTTTGCCAAAGTTCAGTTGAATCCAAAACCCTTCGGCATCCTCCTCCGACTGAGTAAGATTGCCCCACAACTTGTCCGAACTGCAAGCGGCCACGAGATCTTTGACGCGGCAATCGACAAAGGTCGTTTTTTTGTCCTTCTCGGGATCCATCACCCGCATCACGGCTTCGCCCTTGGATAGATAGAATCGACACTTTTTCCATGTCGACTCGTTCCAGTCCGTGGTGTTCACGATAGCGCATCGCGGTAAACCTATGGGGCGTTTCGACTTTCCGTTGATCACGCAATTCTCCATCAAGATTCCGGAATGGGCATGCCCATCCGAAGCGTAGCAGCACAGCAGGAAACCAGGGCCATCGGTGTCATGAAAAAGGCAGTTGCGCATGATCATGTTGTCGCAGTTACCCTCGAAATCGAAAGCTTGACCATCTCCACTACCCAAGCCAATGGAAACGAATCCCCATTCACAGTCCTCGAAGACCCAGTTCTTGCACCGAAAAAACATTGAACCGGCTACTCCGTTGAAGGAGCGAAAGCCTCGACCTATGTCATGGGTTACGCAGTTGCGCATGATTCCCGTGTCAACACCACGAATACCTTGTTGCCATTGGTAGCCCTCCTCGAAGAGACAATTGTCGAAGACCAAGTTCTTGAAGTTGTAGACATAGGAGGCGTTCTTGTTGAAATTGTCGGGACTGTTGGTCCAAAACCCGGAAGCCAATCTCCGAAAGACGCAGTTCTTCACCGTGATGTCCGACATCACGATGCGCTTGTCTCGCTCATGGGAAAAAAGACAGACGCCGAGCCCGATCTTTCGCTTGGGATAATCCTCGTAGTGTTGGTATTTCAGGGAATCATGAAAGTAGCAGTCTTCGATCCAGAGGAACTCTCTGGCTTTGCCATTGTCCGAATAGTCCGCGTAAATCCCAGTCATGCACCGGTTGAATTCGATCCCCACAATTTTGAACCCACCTTGATCGGAAAGGCGAATGCCCGTGCGGTCCTGGTTGTAATCCTCCCGATCGATCACGGGTTTTGAACCCTTGCCATAGGCTGAGATGGTAATCGGTTGTTCAGGCGTACCGTTCCCCTTAGGTCGAAATTCCTCGTGCCAGACGTCACCGCGCTTCAAGAGCAGGACGTCACCGGGCAAATATTCAATCGATGCCCGAGCCAAGGTCCTCCAAGGTCCCGCATTGCCTTTTGCAAACGAAGCTTCACCATTCCAATCGTCGTTCCCATCGGACTGGCTAACGTAATAGGTCTTGACCTTGTCCCTGCGAACAGGGGGTGGGAGAAGAGGAACAGGCGGAACCTTTGCTTCAGGTGATGGTTTCGGAGAATCGTCCGTATCGGGATGCGACTTGGGGGTCGCCTTGGGTTGGAGAGGAGGAGATGGGTTTCCATTGGGATTCCCGCCAAGAGCAACCACCCGAAAACCATAATTGGGCCATTTGGCGCTTAAAACTTCGTAACGGGTCTGAGAACGAAGATAACCCTCGTGGTCATTTATGAAAAAGGAACCGCCACGCAGGCCCACCTTGTTCCCGTTGCGGGCCTCGTTGTACTCCCAGAGGTTTCCGTTTTGGTCATAGGTGCCGTATGGGCTGATCACCTTGAATGAACCCACAGCAGTAATAAGATTGGAATTGATGTTGCAAGCCGGTGCGGAATCGCCGCTTACGGCAAAAGGCCAGTAACCCGCCCCTCCCGGTTTAGTCGGATCGTAATAGGCCGCCTTATACCATTCGTTTTCACTAGAAATGACCCAATGGGTTGCTTTGCCCGCGGCCAAAGCAGCATGATCAGGCAAGGTCACCTTTGGCTGGATTCCGCCTTTCAGTTGGTAAGCGCCATTCTGCAGATCGCCATCTCCTCCATCGTTCGACAACCAGTTGGCATATCGGGCGCACGACTCCCAAGTCAAGTAGCTAACGGGTTTACCTCCATCATCACCTTTAGTCTCGTAACTATATTCACCAGATCTTCCGGAACGTATAATGCCACCATGACCGCCTGACATGCGGCGATCATAGAGGCGATAGGGATCTCTCTTCGCAGCCGAGTTGAGAAACTCAGAGTACTCGGCGTTGGTAACTTCAAATTTACCGATTCGAAAAACATAGGGAACCCCACCGTACCCGGAAGTATCAGGTGCATTCCCAGGATTCCCGACCAAAACGGTCTGTGGAAAGTTTGGACGCGGAGAGGAAGGTGCCCGTTTTGCGGGCTCGGTCTTTTCGGAAGCTGTGGCTTCAGGTTTCTTAACCGGTTTTTCCTTACTGCCACCCTCGTCTTCAGAATCCGGTTTAACAGTTAGACCAAGCGGCGCGTCGACAGATTCCTTAGATTCAGGGGGAACAGGAGATTCGACTACTTTTGAAGAAACGCTTAACGAAGTGACGTTGGCGTCTTTAGTCGCAAGTGATACGTCACCTTGAACATTGGTCACTGAAATCGGGTCTATCTTGGGTTCGGTTGAATTGAAATCGGTCGATCCGGTCTTGCTCAAAGGCATACCGGAATGGTCGATACTGGAACCATTTTCCCGCTCAGAATCGCAGCCATAAAAAAAAATAGTAAACAGGAGGATATGGAGGATTTTCTTCATAAAGATCAAGTTAGACGGCAAGTAATTGAGGTCAAACCAGAGAATCTACAGAAACAGAAGTTTTTCTGCGAAGCGCTGTTTGGAAAATCATTTCACCAAAGGAGCGGTTTGCTCGGGAGAAGTGATTCCAGGTGGAAGTTCCATGATCTTAAGGTTGCGAAAGTGGATTTCGGCCCCTTCCGACTCGAGGCAAAGATACCCCTTCTTGTACTGGACGTTCCGAATGCCGTTGACGAACTTGCCGTTGACCGAGAGTTTGACGACCCCATCCACGCAGACGACGTCGTACACGTTCCACTCTCCCCTGCCCTTGCATCGGTTCTCCAGCGACTTGCTCCTGCTCCCACGAGGATTGTCGGGGGTAGCCTTGAGCCCACCCGCACCGAAAAGCTCACCGTGAACATATGCAATGGGCGGAGGCGCTTTCCCCTTGCGTGTATGCAATTTCACCCAGTCCAATTCGAGCATCTGGATTTCCAGCCCCTTGGGCAATCGGTTGCCGAACGGCAAGGCATCGCTCCAAGCGAAGATTCCTGAATTACCTCCCGGTTCCATGTGACGCCATTCGACGTGCAACAGGAAATTCTCGTACTGCTTCTCGCTCCGCATGACCCCAATGGGCTTGCCTTTGCAGATCAACATGCCGTCCTTAACGTACCAAGTGTCGGGCGAGGTATTCACGTCAACCCATCCGGCAAGGTCCTTGCCGTTAAAGAGGTCTACCCATTTCGGAATTTCCGCGGCCGGTGCAACGAAGGTCGAACAAGATGTTAGAATAAAAAGGAGATTAAGATGTGATTTCATAAACTTAAACCCTAGTTTCCGATACTAGCTTGGCAAGTGGGATAGGAACCAAGAAATCATTTAGACTAACTAATGTATTTCCAATGCGAGGAAAGTGAGCGATCGCCAAGCGTATCATCAGATTCCAAGATCTGGCCAGAAAGGGAATGGCCAAGTGGCCTGTTATGTGCCAAGAGGACCAAGGGTCCGTTGTCTACCGCAACGTAAAGATCACACAGCGGAAACAACCACGGATTCCTCCCGTATCACTTGCGGGCGTTCTTAAATTGGTTGCGGAGGGACGCAAGCACCTTGGCGTGTCCGGCGGACTGGGCCAAGTTCACGAACTGTTTGGAATCCTTTTTCATGTCGTATAGCTCCTCGGAACCGTCGCCATATTTCATGTAGGCCCACTGCGAGGTCCGCATCGAGGTTCCTTTGCTAACGAAAGAAAAAGCCGCCTCTTTAACCGTAGTCTTTGGATTCTCCAAGACAGGAAACAGGCTTTTGCCTTCAACCCCCTTGGGTATGGTCAAGCCGGTTGCCTCGCAGGCAGTGGGGAACAAATCGATCAACTCGACTATTGAAGAACTGGACCCGGGTTGACTCGTAGGCACTTTCATGATGAGAGGGACTCGAGTCACTTCTTCACGTAAATTCCCCTTTTGCCAAAAGTGGTGTTCCCCGAGCAGGTAGCCGTGATCGCTGGTGAAAAAGACAGCGGTTTCTCGGTCGAGCCCAAGTTCCTTCAAGGTCTTCAGGATACGACCGACTTGCTCGTCCATGAAAGTCACGGTTGCTAGATATCCTGCCCACATTCTCTTTTGATTGTCGGGGTACTTGTCGATCCCGTACTGCTTTGAGTTGGAGTGGGAAACTGCCGACTTGGGCATATCGTCCCAGTCGTCGGACGGAACATAGGGCAAGGGCATCTCTTTGTAAGGGTAACGGGCGAAATACTGCTCCGGGGCAACATTGGGGTAATGCGGCCTGACTAATCCGGTTGCGAGGAAAAAGGGCTTGTCGTCCTTCTTGAATTCCTTGAGCAACTCGATCGACTTGGTGGCGGCCTTCCAGTCAGGTTGGTCGGAACCATCTCCGACGTAATCGACGGTGACGAACATTCGGAAAGGCATTTTGGTGGACTGCCGGCCTTCCAGCTTGGTGGTGAACTTGTTGAGGTTCAGACAGGCATAGTTTCCAGGCGTGTGAGCCTCTTTTCCCGGCATGTTGTACTTGGCTGACCAGCAGGCTGCCACGTCCGCCCCGTCGGTTCCAGCGATGATGTCTCCGGGAACGCGCATGTGAAATATCTTCCCCACCCGCGTGCTGGAAAAACCATTCTTGCGGAAGTGCTCGCCCCAGGTAATGCCCTTCCCCCCTTGGCGGCGGCCACGCATGAAGCTTGCCCGAGACGGCCTGCACA
>JABHOU010000292.1 GCA_018695085.1 Opitutia bacterium
AAAATTGCTTATAAAGTTTCCGGGCAAGGAAAGCTCGATTTCCGTTTGCTTGTCGAAACCACGTAGAATCGCATCGTCAGGGCGCTGGAATAGACGATATTCGCAGTTGTGAACAAACTTGACCGACTCCCCAAAAGAACCTGGGCCAACATCATTGAGCAGGCTCAGAGGCGCTACGGTGGAGGCGGTTATATCGTCCTCTGCAATGAGTTTCACGGCGGGCACAAAGTCTTTTCTCAGAGCAAATAGTCGCCACGCTCCGTTCTCGTCAAACCCAACCCGGAGGTGACGCGTGATTAACTTTTGGCCCTTGTAACGAAGCTCATTGGCGGGTTGCCCGTTCACGGAGTCCACACTGAAACCTTTCAGCCACTCATCTCCAAGTTCGGAACGGTGTCGACGCTTAATGATTAGCACGAGGTCCTTTACTCTTTGCGGAATATTGGTCAGCCACTCGTTGTATTCCGGTGCGTATAAAGTTTCCGATGGTGTTAGCAGTTTGATTACTGAACCGAGCGACCGCTCAGGGCTGAGTATGGAACGATTCCGGATATTATGAGCCTCGGGCTTTTGAAAGCGGCTGGAATAATCTCGTTTCAAAATTTCACGGGCTAGGGACATGTCTTCTTCCCAATCCGCGACGAATACCGGGCCACTGACGATCGCGTCTGTGAGAGGCTTGGAAATCTCAGACTTGCCACCTCCAGATACCGTGCATGGCTTATGACAGAGGTATCCCTCCCCCACAGTGCCGACGAGCTTCCATGGACCGTTTGTCTCCACCTTCTTCATCTCTACCTTGTAACCCGAAGGCAGAACGTACACGGAACCCGGTCGAAGTGGAATCTCTTGGTCGCTTCCATCGGCGTCGTTCCACCGCACCCACTGCTCTCGCAAACTGAAGCGAGCCTCCTTTGGAAGGTAAAAGATGGAGGAGTAACGCTTGTCCACGGCATAACCCCCACTGCGTTCCTCCCAAAGGTTGGCATAGAGGTTGCGGTTTTCCTCATAGGTCTGCGGAGTAGCCGGCAAGATTTTTGCAGGATCGAAAGCCTCTCCTAGATCGTAGCTTGGGAAAACGATCGCTCCACCGGCATGTTCCTCCTCGGAAAGGCCGGATAGGTTTGCGGAGAAACTGATCTGCGTCTTTACCTCCTTCTTGCAATATCCGAAATAATTGTCGGCCAGCACCGTGAAGATCAGACCGCTTGCGTCTCGGCAGGTGAGCTTGAAGGGTTGTCCGTCGTTGTACAGTTCCTCGGGGTCTCGCCAAAACATTCCGTCACGCAGTTGGCTCTCGGTCGCCTCGCTTTCAGGAGGCAAACCGAGATCTTTCTTTTTAATGTTTGTCAAATGTGGGGCCACCACCACGCAACCCGTGTGTCCGGTCCAGTTTTCCACATCCAAACCCGCATCATTCTCGATCAGGAAGGGATCACCCGCATTGCCAAAAATACTCTCCACGAAATCTAAGTTGGCCACGCAACTGGCAGGGGCGAAAAAGCGTGTCTCCAATGATTTTCCTCGAACAAACCCATCGACCTCCGGGCAAACCACCGGACGCAGCAAAAGCGAGGTCCAACCATAAGCGGGTTCATCGCTGTCCGCCGAAAAAGGCAAAAGCAAAGAATCCCTAGGTGCATCGAAAGCCGCCCGAAACAAACCCGCCGCAACGGATTTCGGTACTGACAGTTTGTCGGCCGCCACAGGTAGGCTACTCTCGGTGACATGGAAAACGCCGGCAGTTGTCCGGCGATCTCGGACGGGGTTGTGCAGGACACCCTGCCGCACTCGATACGATTTGATGATGCTGGACTTGAAGAAATTCTTCTCCACAGGCAATGACACCACCCTAGACAACCCGTGCCTATCCAAAGTAAACGTCTTCTGAGGCAGTTGCGGTGCCTCTTCCCCAAAAAAGCGATCAAGGAAATCCTGCATCCGTCTGTCGGCTGGGCACAAATGCCCCGCGAGTAGGCGAGACTGCTCGCGATACTCTTTGATTAAAAAGCGGCCCAACCGAAGGGCAGGGTTATCCTCGGGATTTCCAACCACGGGCAAACCAAGTGCGGCAAGCTTTAAGTTCGCATAGTCGGACAGCTCCTCGTAATCGTCGGTACCGGGCTGGTAATTCCGATCTAGACCAAAGCGATAATCCTCATCTTCCTGTGAGTCGTTTCGATTCATATAGCAGATGAAAACAGCGTTTGTCGGGCTGGCGTCAAACGCCAAGTTATAAAAGTTTCGATAGATGAAAAGAATTCATACCATGTGGTGATTTCGACGCTATTGGCTCAAGTAAAATCAACCACTGAAACGACCAAGCAAACTGGTATTCGAAAGCTGACGGAGTGACAGCACTTTATTTCATCTCACAATTCCGCTTGTCCCTCCTCAACCCTTTTGCTAACTTCCGAGCATCTCTTTTTTAAAGGGGCCCTTAGCTCAGTTGGTTAGAGCATGCGACTCATAATCGCCAGGTCGTCGGTTCGAGCCCGACAGGGCCCACCATTTTCCAGAAACAGTTTGAACCTGCGTTTTCAGGCTCGGAAACTAGCGGCGTTTGGCTCTAGCAATCTGTTTGGCGAAAGCGAAA
>JABHOU010000341.1 GCA_018695085.1 Opitutia bacterium
ATCTGTCAAAATCGAACGTAAGGATGAGAAAGGAGCTATTTTAGGGGGATAAGCCTCGGGAAGTTTGCCTCGGGAATATCCGAGCCCGTAGGCCTGATGACCGTGCTATTGACGGTGACGGTAGGCATCATCATGTTGTCGTCTCGCGCCCAAGGTGGACGCCTTTCGCCAAGCGGGCCTCGAAATCGTCGCCGTCAGTACCGAGTCCCAACCCGAACTCGCCAAAGCCCTCGCTTCCTACGAAGAGGAAGGCGACCCCATTCCCTTTCCCCTCCTCGCCGACCCCGAACTCGCCACCTTCCGGGCCTACCGGGTTTACGACGATTTCGAAAAAGTTCCCCTCCACGGCACCTTCCTCGTCGATGCATTAGGTGACGTCCGCTGGCAGGACGTCAGTCACGAGCCTTTCACCGAAATCGACTTCCTCCTGAAGGAGGCAAAGAGACTCCTCGCCAACGACTCCGCCAAGTCCGAGGTCGGGGCCAAGTGAATGGAACAGGTTTGATGACCTTGAGAGTTTGGTGGAGGTGGTGGGTGGAATTGAAGGGAGGAGACGTTTCATTATATGTCTCATTCTAATTTGCGTTAAGTATCGTATGGTAAGTTTTCTCTACCGATTATTGGGTTTGAAAAGCCGGAGGCCGGCTCCCACCCTAATCCCGCAACTTCTTTGCCTCGGCCTGGTCGATCTTCTTGAGCAGCAGCAGCGGACGCACCGGGCTAGAACCGCCGGTTCGCAACTCGCCGTACAGGTGCTTCCATTCGATGACGACCTGATCGCCCTTCTCCAGCGACTCGATATGCGCCAGCAAGGCCGGGTCGCCCTGGGGCTTGCGGTGAAAGTCGCTGATCTGAGCCAAGTAGGATTCGTATTTATCTTCGCCGTACTTCCCTAGCTTCTTATGGTGCAGGTAGTCGGTGATCTTGAAGTTCGCGAACTCTCCGGAACTCCCGCAACGATCCGGGCATCTCCCCGTTAGGCCCACGCACCGGCGGAACTTCACTTCTTGGAAGGTCGCGATCACTTTGTGCTCGGTCAGCACCTTGAGCTTGTCGTTGTCCGGCATCTTGCCGACATAGGCCTTGGGTGACTGGTTATCCGTTTGTTTCGCATCCTTTGCGGCCATGGCATCTACCGTCAATATCGCGCAGAGCGCAGTCGCAGTCATGAGTGGTTTCAATACGATTTTCATTTTTTTAGTCCTTCGTAGGTGTGGTTTTCTTAATCTTGTTCAAAAGTGACTTGATCTCTTCGACGAACTCCCGGTTCCCCTTGATCGTGACCGTCAAGGATACTTTCTCTTCCGAATAATTCAGGCGCACCCCATTAAAGCCCCTTTCGAAAACGACCGCTACCACTTGATTTCCGGATTTTGTTTTACCCCGTAAGGTCATCGTCTTGGCCACTTCCTGATCGAGAACCGCCAACTGACTTTGAAGGAACCCGGCGTATGTTCTCGTCTCGACAACCAACTTAAAGCGGCGAAGCTCCACTTTTACGCCGAGAATGTCCTTCACTTCCGAGATGACTCCATCGACGAACTTCTTGGTGCCCTTGGCGCGAACGTTGGCTTTTTCAGGAGTCGATCCTGCCTCGAATAGCACCGAGCTACTTCCGGCTCCGTAAAGCTCGACGGTTTCTTTGCCTCCACGCTTAGAGTAACTCCTGCTGTAGTATTTGCCATCGAGCGATATCTTGTCCTTCAATTTAATCAAGTCTCCCGGAGAAACCGCTATGGTGCCTGTCGCCCCTTCGAGTTCGCCTACTCCGCCCCCAGGGCTTACGGGCTCTTTCGGAGGGGATGCTTGAATGCTCAGGCTCCTGCCGATGCGGAGGATTCTTCCTTGATCATCGGTCACAACTGCGATCCCTGATAACTTTTTGAAGAACTTATCAAAGATAAAGACCCATTGGTTTCCCCGTTTTTCCATGCGTGGTGTAAAATCGTCATCGACGTAGCTTGGATAAATGGCCTTGAGCGCCGAAAGCATGGACTGTCCGTCCTCTTCGGTTTTGAGGGTGAATTCGGGCTTCAGCAAATCAAGTAGCTCGGGCAGTTTCTTTTCGGTTCCGGGCTTTGGGATCATAACCATTCCCTTGTTGGTCCTGGCAAAAGATACTTTCTGCCTCCAAACCAATTCCCCGATTTTTATTTCGGCCAAGTAAAAGGGGGAAGCAAAGCATGTCGAGAGAGCGGGTTCTTGTATTTTTTCGACCCCCTCCGAAACCTTTATGTCGGCGGACAAGCCTTTGATGATCTCCATTTCGATGGTTTCAGGTTTAACTCCGGGAACCTTCTTTTCGTCCGAATTATTGAGTTTGTCGTTGTCCGGCAACTTGCCGATATATGCCTTGAAGGGTGACTTGTTTTCTTCCCGTTCCTTATCCTTTGCTGTCACGGCATCTACCGCCAGCATCGCGCTGACCGCAGTCGCAGCCATGAGTGGTTTCAGTACGATTTTCATTTTTCAGGCCTCCGTGGGTGTGGTTTTCTTAATCTTGTTCAATAGTGACTTGATCCCTTCTACGAACTCCCCGTTCCCTTCGATCGTGACCTTCAAAGCCGAGTATTCTTCGGATAGCTTTAATCGCACTTCATTCAGGCCCTTTTCGAAGGCGGACTTGATGGTGGCCGATCCATTGAACGATGACTTGGATCTACCCAATGAGGTCATCGTCTTGCCCAGTTCTTCCTCAAGAGCAGTCACATGACTTTCCTTAAAACCGGGGTATGTTTTCGTCTCGGCAATTAACTGAACGAGAATAAGGGACGCTTTGATGCCGATGATGTCCTCAACTTCCGAAATGGTATTATCGACGAATTTCTTGGATCCCTTGATGCGGACGTCGACTGCCCCGGGACTTGATCCTGTCTCGAATGCCACCGTGTTGCTTTCCGAACCGGAAAGCTTCACGGTTTCTTTGCCACCGGACTTCATGTAGCTCCTGCTCTCCCCGTCGCCTCCGAGCGGCATCTCCTCCTTCAGTTTCTTTAAGTCTCCCGGCGAAACCGCAACGGATCCTGTCGCCGCCGTTAGTTCGATGATACCGTCCTTCTGGTTCGGCTCACGAGTACAACTCGAACCGAGGGCCAAGGCTATCACCACTATGCACGTTATTGAGGTTCCTAAATTTGTCATGTATTTTCTTTCGTGAAAAGAGCCTCCGGAATCAAGGGTCAATGCTCAGGCTCCTTGCGATGTTGACGATTCTTCCTTCGGCGTGTTTGACCATCAGAAATTGCTATGGATACGACACTTCGGCAGCGCCTTCTTGAATTTTTCCACCGCTGCTTTCGTAACTTTCGTGCGCATCACGCCGACCATGACAAGTTGCTCGAAATTGGCCAACTCTTCGAGGCCCGCATCGGTGATTTCGGCCCCATCCAAGGTGATGGTATTGAGTTGAGGCAAGGCGGCCAAATCCCTTAAGCCCGCATCGGTAATTTTCGTATTGCCCAAATAGAGTCTTTTGAGCTGCTTCATCGCGGCTAGCTCTTTGAGACCCGCATCGCTGATTTGGGTATCGAAAGCATTGAGGGTATGAAGGTGCTTGAAGGCAG
>JABHOU010000552.1 GCA_018695085.1 Opitutia bacterium
ACCTCTACAAACAGCTTAAATACTGGCATTCCAAGTCAAAGCACTAACCCTTAGCTACTTCAGCCCCTTAATTTAAATTGGCAAACCAGGTGGCAAATGCCAAAAGAAACAAAGAATGTCGGAGAATATAAATACCGATTTCAACTTGTAAGAAACCAGCTCTCGAACGTCATTCAAGTCTTGCTGAAACGCTTAGCTCTTCTCGGGACTCCAAATGCAAGCCCAACCTGCCAACCTTCCAGACGGGCATTGGGTCGACAGCCATAGAGATCGAAATCACCTTCGGGCTGAAGAAGCTTGTCACCTTTCACGTCTGCTGCGATTTCTTCCAAGGTGGGTACAGGGTCTCCTCGTTTGGCAAGACCATCTCGAAGAAAAGCGATTCGATCCAACTCGGCTTGAGCCGCAAGATTAGCGAGAGATCGGCGAAAATCAGCAACTTCACCCTCTTCAGCAGGTGCGACAGAAACTGATTCTCCCTGAGGCAAGTCATAAGAATGAGCAGTTTCAGGTTCTAAATCAACAGATTCCGCTGGACCCTGCCCATTGTCGCCCTCGGCAGTGAAACTCTCTTCGAAGTCATCCATCGAAAAAGGTTCTTCATCACTTTCAACTCCATCCTCATCCTCCACGGCCGGAGGTATAATCCCTTCCACAGTCACAGATGAAGCGTCTGCTTCCACGACTTCAGGATCAGCCATGATATCGGCGAGTTCCTCGTCGGAATTAGATGTAGGGTCTTCCTGCACTTCGAAAATTTTGTCGGTTTCGGGAGGTAGACCCGTGGAGTCGGGCTGGGGGTCCATGGGATTAAACTTTTACCGGAGAAAGAAAAGTGGCAAGGGAAAAGTTACAGAACACTGCCAAGCAAAGTACTAAATTATTTAGGAATCAGTCGCAATGGCATCGGATGAGACATTCGATTCAGAGGATGTAGGAGATGAATCATCTTCCTTGCCAAACGTGTTCACATCCTCTTGCGTAGAATCACCGGAACGCTCGATTTCTATCTTTTCATCTACCTGTAGAAACACATTGGCTTCTCCGAAGCCGGGAATTTCCTCTGCAAAGCAGTAATTAGACTGCACGAGAGTAGCCCGGAGGCGACGAGAACGACGACTGGGGGCGTCCGGAGCTGTCCGACGGACAAGAAACTCCATTCCCTTCTTCATGCCATCTTGATAGCCCACGGGTAAAAACACACCAGCTCCCGAAGGTCTGGCATTCGTTACGGTAACGTTCATTTTATCGGCATAGTAAATCCATGGCGGAGTCTTAATGCTATCTCGATAAAATTTTTCTCGTTCGCGAAAATCGACGAGGATTTGTTCACGGGCAAAAATAAGTTTGTCGAGTTTGGCCTGAAGGGCTTGGTTATCCTTTTGGACACCCCCTAATTCTTCCTCCAAGCCTTGGCGCTTGGCGGAAATGCCATTTGCATTGGCCTTCAATGGCTCCAGCCGAGCATTGACTTCGGCAAGCTTGGATTGAGCATCCAGACGAGAAGGGACCAATTCCTCGCTCTCCGCTTCGGCTTCCTTTAACTCTTCAGCCACCTTGGCAAGCTCACTTTCGAGGAAATCAACTTTTTCTTTGGTTTCCTTGAACGTGCCTTGGGCATCGTCAATGGCTTCCCTATGCCCACTGATTTCACGAAAAACAGCAGCAAGGGCAAGTTTGGAGGCATTCTCGTCAACAACCATCTCTTTCTTCAAATTCTCAATGGAATCTTTACGATCTGCACTACGTTTTTCTTTTTCGGCGACAATACCCGGAACAATCGCAAAAGCGATTCCGGCCATAAGGGTGAGCCCCCATGCGAAAAGTCTAGAGATTTGTGATTTCAACTTTTTGGTTTTCCTTCAAGCCTCCGATGCGCCCGAACATGGGAATAATCATGGCAACGCTATGAGATAAGCCTGCCTCCTTGACCAAAATCTGGCATAGGCGCTGACCTTTGTCGGAAACGATGAACCGCATATCCGCCTCCAAGCCTTTGTTGCGACCGATGGGCAACATCAGCACACCAGCTTTTAAGTTTAGACTTTGCACACTGGTAGATAGGCTTTCTCCACGCTCAATCCAAGGACGGTCGTTCAAATCTCGCTCAAGGGCAGCTAGGACACTCTTGTAATGGAAGTCCAGAGTACGGGTCTCGTCAGCATAGTCCGCCAACTGGTCCTGTATACGCTCACCATTCCCTCGTTTTTCCTCTATTAGATTTCTTATGGTATCTAGTTCAGCAGTTTTCGCGGGATTCGCCAAAGCCAGCCGATCCGCATCCTCCTGAGCATGCTCAAGTTCTTTCTTTAGTGCCTCGATTGCGAGATTGGCCTGATGGGTGGCATCACGAGTTTGGGCGACCTTGTCACGCTCCACCTGAAGGTTGGTCTCAGATTCCAAAATCAGGCGTTCGTTGGAAACGGTATCTTGCTTGATTGAACTCAATTCCTCCTGAAGGCTCTGACTGTCCCGCTTCTTACGGGCTAGATTAGCTTCTTGAGCACTCTTTTTTTCGTCCGCAGATTTCTCTAGTAGAGAAAATTCTTCGTTGAGCGTACTCAGCTGAGTGGAGGCATCCTCACCCCGCATCCAAAGCAACAATACGAATACCAAGGCGGCAATAGAGAAAATTATCGCAAGCCAAATTTCGATCCGAGAAATTTTTTGCATAGGTTACAAGGGAGGCAAGGGAGCGAAAGGGGAAGGAG
>JABHOU010000225.1 GCA_018695085.1 Opitutia bacterium
TACATCTCGATGACGACTTGTCCGTCATCCAAATCGATGAGCAAGGTGTTTTCGGGATCTATATCGGCCTTGGTTTTGGCTTCGGTCATTGTGATGGGAAGGATAAACGCGGCTATCGCGAGTAGTTTCTTCATTGTAGTTTGGGTTGATGGTGAGTGACGGAGCAAGAATGGCGGCTCAACCTGGATACCAGATCTTACGGGCATCTTCGGGAGAACGTTGATAGTTCCAAGCTTTGTCTATAAGTAGTTTCAAATCAATTTTTGGCCTCCAGTCGAGAAGGAACTTGGCTTTCGAGTTGTCTAGCCAAGTGCTGTGGTGGGGTGTTGGCACATCCACGGAGGACAGTCCTCGGGTTTCCTTCAGGTAGTCGGCCACCTTGCGATAGTGCACCGGCTCATTCATGCAGATATTAAAAAGCTGCTGGCGAGCCTTTGGGTTATCGATCGCAAGCATAATCGCTGATGCGAGATCTTCGACGTGAACGAAGTTGCGCTGAACGGGTTCTCCTCTGGGGTCGAGCATCACCGGTATGGTTTGGGCTACCTTATGTTTCTTGGCGTCTTCTGGAGAAACTAAATCTCGCCATACCGGGCCTCCGAATACGTCGTCTCCAAAGGAAAGCGTATGCTTGAAGTCGTCTTTCTCCATGATCCATGGAGCGCGAAGGCAACAACCGTTGAAATCATACTGGGTGTAGTACTGCTCAAGCATCACTTCCTCCAGTACTTTCGAAAGAGCGTAGCATCCCGGATAGGCCGAATGCTTTTGAGTTTCGGTAACGGGGTCGGGGTGAGGATAGAAGAAGTGCCCCATGCCGGCATCTCCACCGATCAAAATAAATTGTTTGAAAGATGAGCTCACCCGGCATTCTTCCAGAAGCCAGAACAAACCCTTCACCGTGACGTCCATTACTTCTTCGGGAGTCTCTTTGCAGGTGGCGAGATGCAAGACATGGGTGACTCCATTGATCGCTTTGGCGACCAGATTGCGATCGGCAATGCTCCCGCGGATTATTTCCACCCGTGATGTCTCTTCCACCAGTCGGTTATGACACAGTGCCCGCACTGTGGCTTTTGAGAATTTTTCATCTTTCAGGAAACGGCTAAGAAAATGTGAACCTACTTTTCCTGTTGCTCCGGTGAGGAGAATTTTCATGTGCGTTGAGACTAAAAATCTACAATTTCTTTCCCGATAAAGGAAAGAGAGGGGGGAATGTGAAAGGTATCTTCTCCTTACAGCAATTGAGTGAGGGGTTGGCCTTTGTCTGCGAGGGTGAATGGTCGGCGGGTAGGGGAGTAGACAATCTCGTCGAGTGGTAATCCCAGAGCGTAGGCGATGGTGGCGTTGAAATCTGGAATCTCGACACGTTGGTCTACGACTTCGCGACCTTCGGGATCGGTTTTTCCCCAGACTTGTCCGCCCCGGATTCCGCCACCTGCAAGCATGGATGAGAATGCTTTTGGATAATGATCGCGACCCAAGTTGACGTTAATGTTTGGCGTACGACCAAACTCAGTTGCCAGCACCACGAGGGTTTCGTCCAGCATGCCTCGCTTATCGAGATCATTCAGTAGCGCGGCAAGTGCTTGATCGAGGATGGCGCAACGTTCGGGTGCTCTATCGAAGTTCAGTTGGTGAGTGTCCCAGCCTCCGAGTTGTACCTCTACGAAACGAACATGTCTTTCCACCAAACGTCTTGCTAGCAGTACGCCTTGACCGAATGTTTCTTCGCCATAAGCCTCTCGCGTTTCCGCAGACTCCTTATCTATATCGAAAGCCTCAAGGTCCCCGCTTTTCATGAGGCGCACCGCATCTGCGTACATGTCCGAATAAGCCCTCACTTTCTTCAAATTGTATTTTTCTCGGAAGCCCTTGTCGAACTGATCGGCGAGAGAAAGGCGTTTCTTAAATTCTTCCTCGGTGACACCGGAATGCATTCTGCTATTGCGGAGTCCTTCGTCGGGTTTGCCAATGGCTAACGGTTGGTGGGAGGATGGAAGAAATCCTGCA
>JABHOU010000553.1 GCA_018695085.1 Opitutia bacterium
GCCCGCTCGGGTCTTCGGTGAAGTCACCCGACACGGGATGCAGGAATCGTCCGGCGGCATCCTTGCTTACCTTGCCGACAGGGAAGGTTTCGCCACCAATTTCGACGGTTCCGGAATCTCCTACCTGCCCCCCCATTTCGGCATAAAACGGGGTTTGGTCAAAAAAGAGGTAAGCATTTTCTCCGTCCCGAACCAAGCCCTGGCAGTTTGCGGAAAACCCTGTGAGGTTTTCGGGTTCGTAGCCTAGGAACTTGGTGGATTGAGTCTCGTCGCCGTCAGCCTTTACCTTGATCTCGACAGTCTTGTGGGCCTCGCGAGCGCGTGTACGTTGTTTTTCCATCTCTAGGTTGAATCCCTCTTCATCCACCGAGAGGCTTCTTTCACGAGCCATGAGCTGTGTGAGATCAAGTGGAAAGCCGTAGGTGTCGTACAGACGAAAGGCGAATTCGCCCGAAATTTCCTTTTTATCGCCGATTTGTTCACTTTCGCGTCGAAAAAGTTCTATACCGCGATCAAGGGTCTTGTTGAAGGATTCCTCTTCCGATCGAAGAGTCTTCTCGATCAGCTCCTGCCTGTCCTTTAGCTCGGGGAATACTTCGCCCATTTGCTCCACCAGCGCACCGACCAGTTTGTGGAAGAAGGGCTCGGAGAAGCCTAGGCTGCGGCCGTAACGAATGGCCCGACGGAGGATGCGTCGGAGGACGTAGTTTCGATCTGAATTGCCTGGCATTATGCCGTCGGCGATGGAAAAGGACAGGGCTCGAAGGTGGTCGCCGATTACGCGAAAGGCGATGTCCACTTTTTCTTGCTCGGAGCGATCGGAACCTTCCGGCAAGGTGGATTCATAGGTTTTGCCCGAAAGCTTTTCAAGTTCATCGAAAAGCGGGCGAAAGACGTCGGTGTCGTAATTGGATACGGTTTTTGAGAAATCAGTAAACCCGTTCGTGCTCTGAATGGCCGCGGCAACGCGCTCGAAGCCCATTCCCGTGTCGACGTGCTTGGCGGCGAGAGGAGAGAAGCCGCCTTCCTTGTCGGCGTTGAACTGAATGAAGACCAAGTTCCAGATCTCGATACAGAGGTTGGAGTCGCCGTTGACGAGTTGGCCGGCGGTATCCCCCTCGGGCGTGAGGTCGATGTGGAGTTCGCTGCAAGGTCCGCATGGCCCCGTCTCGCCCATCATCCAGAAATTGTCTTTTTTGCCCCCGTTGATGACGTGGACAGTTGGGTCGAGGCCCTCCTTTTCGAAAATGGTAGTCCACAGGTCGTGGGCTTCTTGATCGAAATCGGCGGGTTCTCCCTCTCCCGGTTTGTAGACGGTTGCGTAGAGGCGTTCCTTTGGGAATTTCCAGACTTGGGTGAGGAGTTCCCATGCCCATTCGATGGCCTCGGCCTTGAAATAGTCGCCGAAGGACCAGTTCCCCAGCATCTCGAAGTAGGTGTGGTGGTAGGTGTCGAGTCCGACGTCCTCAAGATCGTTGTGCTTTCCGCCCGCCCGTATGCATTTTTGTGTGTCGGCGGCACGTGGGTAGGGTGCCTTTCGGTCGCCGAGGAAGTAGGGCACGAATTGATTCATGCCCGCATTGGTGAAGAGAAGGTTCGGAGATTCCGGCATGAGAGATGCCGAAGGTACGACTTCATGGGCCTTGGCGGCGAAAAAGTCGAAAAAGGACTGGCGGATTTCTTCCGACGTCATGTTTTTGCGGGTCGAGTGGGTGAGAGAGATAACTCAGCCGAGACGTTCGAGGATGGCTTGGCCCATTTCGCGAGTGCCGATTGAGGGCTTGTCTTGGGCTACGTCAATTGTGCGAAATCCGTCGCGGATGGCTCCCTTTACCGCGTTTTCGATGGATGCCGCCGCTTCTTCCAATCCGAAACTATAACGCAGCATCAGTGCGGCGCTGAGGACTTGAGCACAGGGGTTGGCGAGGTTTTGGTTTGCGATGTCGGGGGCGGTGCCACCGGCGGGTTCGTAAAGACCGAAGGGATGACCGTGGGCGTTCTGCTGGGTTCCGAGGCTGGCTGAGGCGAGCATACCGAGAGAACCGCAAATGACGGCCAATTCGTCTGATAGGATGTCCCCGAACATGTTTTCGGTCAGAATGAGGTCGAATTGGCAGGGATCCCGCACCAGTTGCATGGCGGCGTTGTCGACGTACATATGGGAAAGTTCCAGTTCGGGTGCTTCTCGTGCTAGCTTTTCCGACACTACTTTTCTCCACAGGACAGAAGTTTCGAGAACGTTTGCTTTGTCTACGGAGCATATCCGACCTGAGCGGAGTCTGGCTGCGGTAATGGCTATGTCGGTGATTCGCTCGATTTCGCTCGAGCGGTAGACCATGGTGTCAATGGCTTCTTCTTCGCCACTTTCTAGCTCTCGGGTTTGCTTGGGTTGACCGAAGTAGACGCCGCCTGTGAGTTCACGTACGCAGAGAACGTCTATTCCGTTGGACACGGTCTCGCGCCTGAGAGGCGACAGGTCGCAGAGCTCGGGAAACAAGTTTCCGGGTCGCAAGTTTGCATACAGGCTGAAAGCCTTGCGCAGGGGGAGGAGTGCGGCTCGCTCGGGCTGCTCTTTTGGTGGAAGGTTTTCCCACTTGGGACCGCCTACCGAACCAAATAGAATGGCGTCAGCTGCCCGGCATGCTTCCAAGGTGGAGTCGGGTAGGGCTTCACCGTGGTTGTCAATACCTGCACCCCCGACGTCGTGAGTGGATGTTTCGATGCCGAAATCGTGAGTCTCGCCGGCTTGACGTAAAATTTCGAGGGCCGTTTCCATGACCTCGGGTCCGATTCCGTCCCCGGGAAGTGTGGCGAAGTTCAAAGTCTTCATTATAGAGAGTGAAAAAAGATTCAAAATACCAGTTCACCGTATTTACGGAAAGAATAAAACCGAAGCGTCTCGTACCCGTAGGATAGCATTGACAAAAACGGGGATTCCAGATTTAGTCTTACACCTTCAATACAGTCTCATCTTAAAGAGAGGAGCGGGCACATCCGCTCTTTTTTTTTCTTTTAACTCCTTAATTTAAAACCAACTTTCGACCATGAGCAGCGAAATACTCGCCGTCCTTGAATACATGGAGAAGGAAAAGGGGATCAGTCGTGAAGACATGATCGCCACAATTGAAAGCGCCGTAAAGGCTGCTGCTGAACGCGGCGTAAACGGTTCGGGGGACCTTCGAGTGGAAATCAACCCGAAGACCGGCACAATGAAGGCTTGGACGCAGCTTTTAGTTGTCGAGTCGGTTTCCGATACCGCTACCGAAATTCACATCGACAAGGCACGCCTGTACGCCGAGGAACCTCAAGTGGGCGAATCCGTGGAGCGTGAAATCGATCCGGCTTATCTCGGACGTATCGCGGCGAAGACGGCGGAGCAGGCAATCAAGCAACGCTTGCGTCAATTTGAGAAGGAACACATTTACGACGAATTCAAGGA
>JABHOU010000281.1 GCA_018695085.1 Opitutia bacterium
ACAAAAAACATACTTAAACGCCAAATTTTTCGTATGCAACCGCCAATGCGCAAATCGTAGCCGTCTCGACCTTCAGTGTATGTGGACCAAATCGTACAGGAATAAAACCCGTACTTTCCGCATATTGTTCCTCCTTTTCTGAAAATCCTCCTTCAGGACCGATCGCAAAGGCAATGTTTGTTGCGTCACTCTGTGGAAGAGAAGAAACAGAAACCGCATGGTGACCTAGGCAACCGATCAATCGAATGCCATCTGAAGGCAAATCTTGCAACCACAGATCAAAAGGTCGAGGTTTTTGGATAGTGGGAAGCCATGAGTTCCCCGACTGTTTGCAAGCCTCTGTCGCGATTCGCGACCACTTTTCCATCTTTGCATCTATCCGATTCTCCACATTTGAAACCTCTCCATTTTCCGAAAATAGAGGACTAATGGACGAAACCCCAAGTTCAGTGAGTTGCCTCACTATCTCATCCATTTTACCACCCTTTGGCAAAGAGACCCCAAGATCGAAGGTCACTCGAGGTTTCTCCACTTGGACAGATTCAAGAATTTCAAGGACAACAGTCCTGCCGGTTACATCAACGACCTTGGTTCGAAAAATTGACCCTCGACCATTCAACACCTCGACCACATTTCCGATCTCAACCCGTAAAACTCTGGAAAGATAGCGACTTTCCTCTCCCTGCAAGCGAAACATGTTCTCCTCCAACGGAAGTTCGCCCGATACGAAAACTCTGTAGGTTCGGCTCATGCTTTGTCGAATGCGATTGACCATTCCTGTAGGAATCTGACAACGAGATCAACAAAAAGCACCGTCCAAAGACGGTGCTCTTGTAACCAAACAATGACATTAGTCATCCAGTACTATAGTACCATGAAAACGCATTTAATAAGACTGCAACTCCCTAGTCGGCGTTCAATATAGCATACATACATATGAGAATATCAGGAGGAAAAGCGAAGGGCATAAAACTAAGGGTACCGAAAGGCAGCCTCTTGCGACCTGCGGCAGAACCAGTTCGCGAACGTCTGTTTTCTTCACTAGGCGATCTCGTAAAAGGTACGACATTCCTCGACCTTTTTGCAGGCACAGGTTCCTATGGACTGGAAACGCTAAGTCGCGGAGCCGAAAAAGGAGCGTTCATCGAACATGATGCTAAAACCCTATCTTGCCTACGCCAAAACCTCGCCGACGTATGCAAGAGCGCAAAAGTATCATTAGAAAACTTTGAAGTTGTCAGTGGCGATGCCCTCCGTGCCACACCTCGCCAATCCGGGCCATTCGAAATTATTTTCGCAGACCCTCCCTACCCCATTCTCATGAAAATCGCACCCAAACTCTTCACTCGGATACTTGAAGACGGTCTGGCAGACAAAAAGTCCGTACTCATTTTGGAATTACCCGGGGAGATAAAGCTAGATGCAGAAGGCTGGCAATGCGAACGTCGATGGGGAAAAGCACGCAAGGGGGCACCCACACTAGCTCTGTTTCGCCCAACTTCAGACTAAAGCGTCACCAGTGCCCGGAAGAAAGTATACCCAGAGCAACGACGCAGGCAGTTTCTTCCCGAAGAACACGGGAGCCAAGATGACGGAATTCGAATTCCGATTCCCTAAGCAGGTCGCGTTCTCGTTCGGACCAACCGCGTTCGGGACCCACGGCAAGCTGACACGAAGCCTGTGGGATGGCTGAATCTTCAAAGGCAAGTGGAGAAGCAGCTTCGTATACGTCAAGGGCAAGACGCCTTCCTAAACAAAGGGATTCGTCAAGCGCGAGTTCGAGTGTAGCATGACAGTTCACTTTGGGGAGAAAGGAGGAGAAAGCTTGTTCGACTCCACGAAGGAGATGACGTCGCCACTCGTCTGTCCTCCAAAGTTTGCTGTCGGCATAGGAAGGTTCGCCTTTGTCGGTTCCAAAAAAATCCATTGCCTCAACGCCTAAAGTAGCTGCCTGCTGAAGGATTTTTCGAGCAGTCTGAGGTCTGGGAAGACCTATAAGCAGGCGAATTGGGATTCGGTCGTCTTTTACGGTTTCTTTCCACCGGAAGGAAAGATGCATTCCAGCAGGACTGTCATCCAAGATGGTTGCCTTACCCTTCGGACCGTTAACGACGGCTACGTCGAAGTCATCTCCGGGCAGACGTCGTAATACTTCTCTGACATGAGCAACCCGAGGATCTGCAGTGGGCAAAAGAATCTCGTTTGCCTGATCTTCAAAAAGTAAAAGGTTCAAAGCGGCACAAGCCAAAGAGTCTGGTAGGGTCGCAAAACAATACCCTCAGGGCCAATGGCGATATCGGAACCACCTGCAAGATCGCGAACCGTTCCGTCAGAAAAAAGTTCCGTCATGTTAATCGCGGCGGGAATAGGGACGGAGTTATTCGTAAAATTGAAGAGACAAATAACAGTTTGAGAGCCATCAAGAGATGTGCGCTCGACGGCAAACAAATCGGAACCGTATTCC
>JABHOU010000408.1 GCA_018695085.1 Opitutia bacterium
CTTCGAGAGAAACAGGAAAAACTAAGAATCGACCACGAACAAAGGGGTGAACGTTCTCTTCTTCCCCTCAAGGAAGCTCGCAAAAAAGGCCAAATGTTCGACTGGTCGAATCAAAAAATTGCCAAACCGACCAAGGAACGGCTCGGAAAGCAGAAGATCGAGGCCGACCTGAAAGAAGTCCTTTCCTATTTCGATTGGTCCCCTTTCTTCTGGGCTTGGCAACTCAGAGGACAGTATCCTGCGATTTTCGATCGTGGAGAAACTGGCGAAGAAGCCAGAAAGCTTTACGATCAGGCCCAAGTCCTCCTCGCCCGCATCATCGAAGAGGACCTGTTCAAATGCGAGGCCGTGGCCGGACTCTGGCCGGCCGGTTCTTCCGGCGACGACGTGCATGTTTTCGAGGACGAGGACAGACAACGCGAACTGGGCGCCTTCCACTTTCTCAGAAGACAGCAGGTCCTCAAGAACAAACCGCAATTCTGCTTGTCCGATTACCTGGCTCCTCTCGACTCAGGAAAAAACGATTACATCGGAGCCTTCGCGGTGAACGCAGGCGAAGGAGTCGATAGGCTCGCCCGCGAATTCGAGGACAAAAACGATGATTACAACGCGATCATGACCAAGGCTCTAGGCGACAGATTCGCCGAGGCAATGGCCGAGTACACCCACAAGAAGATTCGCGAGTGGTGGGGTTTCGGAATGGACGAGAATTTGGACAACGATGCCCTTGTCAGGGAAGAGTATCGAGGGATTCGGCCGGCCTCCGGTTACCCTTGTCAACCCGATCATACGGAAAAAGACCTGATTTGGGATCTGCTTTCCGTGAAAGATCAAATTGGACTCGAACTGACCGAATCCCGGGCCATGAACCCAGGATGCTCGGTCTCCGGACTATACTTCTCACACCCTGATGCCCAATACTTTAACGTCGGATCATTGGGTAAGGATCAAGTGGAGGATTATGCCTCCCGCAAAGGCTGGCCCTTGGAAGAAGCAATGAAGTGGCTACGGCCCAATATCGATTTCGAAGACTAGGCACCCGCCCTTTGGCATTGCAGGAACCGCCTTGCGAAAGTAGTACTCTTTCCATCATGAAGGAAATGACTCCATTGGAAGAAATTCGGCACTCCGCCGCTCATGTTCTCGCAACCGCGGTTCTTCGCTTGTACCCGAACACGCAATTGGACATTGGCCCGCCCACGGATTCCGGTTTTTACTACGATTTCGATTCGGAAATCCCGTTCACGCCGGAGGTCGTCGAGGCAATCGAGGCCGAGATGAAGAAAGTCATCAAGGAAAACCAGAGGTTTGAGAAAATCGAAGTTTCCCGCGAGGAAGCAATCGGAATGATCAAGGAAATGGGACAGGAAACCTACAAACTCGGGAGGCTCGAAGACATTCCCGAAGGCGAGGCAATATCGTTCTACCGAAACGGCGAATTTTCCGATCTTTGCGCTGGGACGCATGTTTCCTACACCAAGAAAATCAAGGCTTTCAAGCTCCTTCAGGTCGCAGGCTCGTACCACCGTGGAGATTCGGCCAACAAGCAACTCCAGCGCATTTACGGTACGGCCTTTGCAACCAAAGATGAACTGAAGGAACATCTCGAGCGTTTGGAGGAAGCAAAAAAGAGGGACCACCGCAACATTGGTCGTGAACTCGGACTCTTTCATATCGACGAGATGGTCGGTCAAGGACTCGTTCTTTGGAAACCAAACGGTGCCATCATCCGTCAGGAATTGGAGAACTTCATATCCTCGGAACTCAACAAGCAAGGATACTCCCAGGTCTTCACTCCTCACGTGGGTAAGCTTGATCTCTTCCGGACTTCCGGACACTTCCCCTATTACCAAGACTCCCAATACCCTCCCATTATCCACCGCGACTGCTTGACTGAACTGGCAGAAGAAGGGTGTTCCTGCTCGGATTTGTCAAACAAGTTGGATGAAGGAGAGATAGACGGCTACCTGCTCAAACCGATGAATTGCCCGATGCACATCCGCATCTACAAATCGGAGCAGCGCTCTTACCGCGACCTGCCCATAAGGCTTGCCGAATTCGGCACCGTCTATCGCTGGGAACAATCAGGGGAATTGAACGGAATGACTCGTGTACGAGGCTTTACGCAAGATGACGCCCACCTATTCATTCGGGAGGATCAGCTCCAAGACGAAATCCAAGGTTGCCTTGGCTTGGTCAAACTCGTCTTTTCCGTCCTTGGAATGGAAGATTACCGCGTTCGCGTGAGCCTGCGCGACCCCGAATCCGACAAGTA
>JABHOU010000482.1 GCA_018695085.1 Opitutia bacterium
AAAACCGGCGAGGGTATCTGTGTCGTCGATCTCGACACCGTTATGCCTGGTTGTGCATTACACGATTTCGGTGATCTTGTAAGGACGGCTGCTTGCTCGGCTCAGCAAGATGAGCCTGATGTAAACAGGATTCAATTTTTGCCCGAAATCTTCGAGGCTCTTGTTGAGGGGTACCTTGACGCGACCAACTGTTTTCTCAGCCCTCTTGAGGTCGATCACCTGGCCATCGCCCCACAAGTCCTTACCTACGAATTGGCTTTGCGTTTTCTCGCAGACTACCTAGAGGGCGATATCTATTTCAAAGTAAAACGGCCCGGGCACAACCTCCAACGAGCCCGTGCCCAGTTCAGGCTTCTTGCTTCGATGGAAAAACATGCTTCCGAGATGGAATCCATCGTGGAAAAGTTTGCCACAGCCGTGAAGCAGCCGATCTGGGCAAAGCGCCCCCATTTACAACAAGCCCGCTACAATTCCTCCGCATAGGCTCGCCGCAACAATCCGGCTAGGTGAATGACCTGAGGGGTTTGGCCGCTACCATTCATGCAAGACCGCACTTGCATGATGCACCCAATATTTCCGGACACGATCCAGTCCGGTTTGGTCTGCAATAAGTTACTTACTTTACGTTTGCCCAAGTTGACAGCAATTTTTGGTTGGTCGATGTTGTAACTTCCTGCAGAACCGCAGCATATATCGGGTTCCTCTGCTTCAAGAAGCTCCACGCCGGGTATCGCCTGCAGCAATCGTCGAGGTGCCTCCGTCACTCCTTGCGCGTGACGCAAATGACAAGCGTCTTGATAAACAACTCTAGGCACACCTTTCGTGCGAGGCGGAGTCTCCAAGCCCAGCTGGTCGAGAAACTCACTGAAATCGACGACCTTGCCAGCAAAAGACTTTGCCGACGATTCTTCGGCCGAACCCTTCAGAATGAGAGGGTACTCCTTCAAACCGGAACCACAGCCGGCTGCGTTGGTCAAAATGGCATCCACATCGTCAGGAAAGGCCTCAAGGTTTTTCCGGGCAAACCTACGGGCATGCTCCCCGGCTCCAACATGCCAACCGAGCGCACCACAGCAAGTTTGGCCGCGAGGAATCACCACCTCGACTCCGTTGCGGGCTAGTACGGCTATCGTATCATCGTTAATTTGGGGATCCATTACCTGCTGGGCACATCCGACAAGCAAAGCGACGCGAGCTCTTGGCGCCCCCATTGGCTTTGCAACTTCTGGTAGCTTGATGCCGCTCGGCAACGTTTTTGGCAGCAAGGCCAACATCGAGCTCACAAGATCAGGCAAAAGCCGCCCGAATGGTCTCGCCAGTATGCCCACCTTGGCGGCAATTCGAAACCTGCATGGCCAAGGCAAAATGGTCAACAAAGCTTTTCGCTTAAGCTTTTCCGCAACACTTCGCTTGCTGTCCGTTTCTGCTTTTTCCCGAAAGGGTCCAAGTAGGTTACGGTATTCAACCCCCGAAGGGCAGGATGTCTCGCAAGCCAAACAACCAAGGCAACGGTCTATGTGTGGCAGCACCTGCTCGGTTGGCAATTTCTCTTCCAATGCTTCCTTCATCAGAATGATGCGACCTCGCGGCGAATCCATTTCTTGGCCGAGCTCAGAGTAGGTTGGGCAAGTAGGGAGACAAAATCCGCAATGTACACAAGATTGAATCGCCTCGCCCATCAAAGATCCGGCTGGCCCTAATTTCTCGACGGGAATGCTGTGTTTCATGGAATTGACGCGAACTTATGATCGGGATCGAAAGCCGACTTCACTGCTTTTGTAATGGCTCCATCGGTCCACTTCCCCAAATATACACTCTCCACCTGTCCCCGAAAGACAAGTCCTCGCAAGCCTCTCTTTCGCAAACCGAGGTCCAGTTCTGTCACCGCACTTCCGGGAGGCCACGCCACCCATGCAACATTACAAGCCACACCGTATCGACGCGTTGCCCCAAAGGATGAAAGAAATCCGTCCAGCTCCAAGATTCTGTTTGGAGTCACGGGAACTTTTGCCAAGATGGCGTCGGGTGAAGCCCAACCAAATGAGTTTGCATTCCGCCAAAACTTGTCGGCCTCATCAGTGGAGAACAGCTCTCCCGAACAGCCCAGTTCCAATAGAATCCGATCGGCCCTTTTAGGCAAGGCGGTTTCGGCTCCTCCTATTCGTAAAAAAATATCGCCGCTTGAATTTAATTCCATTCCGTCCGGCTCCCAAGGTGAACCTGCCACACAACGAACTTTCTCTATTCCGGTTTCCAAATTCCCGGAAGAAAGTCGCAATGTAAGAAATTTCCGGGGTTCGGGAAATACCTTAAAGCTCACCTCTGTCAAAATCCCAAAGGAGCCAAGACTGCCAACGAGAAATTTAGGAAAATCGAATCCTGCTGCATTTTTAACCACTTTCCCTCCGCCTTTTATTAAACGGCCCCTGCCGTCTACAAAAGTAACTCCGATTAAAAAGTCGCGAATGCCACCAAAACGCAACCGCCCGGGACCGTTTAAACCCGCCGCCACCATTCCTCCCAGAGTTGAGCCCTCTGCGGCAAAAGGAGGATCGAAGGGTATGTACTGTCCGTTTTCTCGTAAAGTCGCTTGTACTTTTTCTATCGGCGTTCCCGCTTTGGCGGAAAAAACATATTCGCTGGGCTCGTATTCTACAATTCCGGTCATCCCCGACAAATCGATGAAATCTCCCTCATGCGACATCGTCAACGCAGGTTTGGTCCTTCCTCCTATAGCGAGGACATGCGATGACCCGCATACCGCCACAGCAACTTCCTCGGAGGACCGTGGCAGTATTGTCATTCCCGAGAAATCAACCCTGCCTTTTCCAGAGGATGCAATCCATAGAGAGACAGAGAGGGAGCTTCGCCGTCTGGAAACATTTTCCCAGGATTGGAAATTTCGGCAGGGTCAAAGGCTCTTCGTACGGACTTCATCAAGTCGATGTCGTCCTCACTAAACATAGTCGGGAGATACTGCCGCTTTTCCATACCCACCCCGTGCTCACCCGTGATAGAACCACCCATCTTAACGCACATCTTCAAAATTTCGCTGGCGGCAGACTCTGCGCGTTCCAGTGCTCCGTCCACTCGACCGTCATACATAATTAGCGGATGCAGGTTTCCGTCTCCGGCATGAAACACATTGGCAATGCGGACATCGTATTCCTCTCCCACATCCTTGATCTTTCGCAAGGCTTCCCCCAAACGATTGCGGGGTACGACCCCATCCTGCACAATGAAATCAGGACTCAATCGACCGACAGCAGAAAAGGCACTCTTCCGACCTCTCCAAATTCGAGCACGTTCAATCGCATCTACTGCAACATATGTTTCCGTAGGACCAGAAGACCTCAATAATTCTGCCAAAAGAGGCTTTTCAGCATCCAATTCTTCTGCAGGGCCCTCAAGTTCAACAATAAGCACAGCATCCGCATCCTTGGGATAACCTGCGTTAACTGCATATTCGGCAGCCTCAATGGCGAGCTTGTCCATGATTTCCAGAGCGCCAGGAAGGAGGCCAGAAGACACAATCATAGAAACGGCATCTCCTGCCTTTTCCAGCGAATCGTATCCAGCCAAAACAGTGTGATGTGATTCGACCTTTGGCAAAAGCCGCAGAGTTATCTCTAAGGCCACGCCGAACAAGCCTTCACTTCCCGCAAATAAACTAGTCCAGTCCGGGC
>JABHOU010000537.1 GCA_018695085.1 Opitutia bacterium
CGACCAGGAGTCGCCATGTTCAATTCGGCAGGATCTACGGTATCGACGGGGCGGCGATTTCGACGCTTTATTTCGTCCAGTAATAGATTTCGGGCTATCGTGAAAAGATAAGTGGAAAATTTTGCCGTAGGCTTATAGCGACGAGCGGAACCATGAAGCTTTATGAAAACCTGCTGTGTCAATTCTTCGGAATCGGCATGGCTCCTCAAGGAACGATGAAAAAAGCGAAATAAAGGAGTTTTCCATCGATCAATAAGATTCGTGAGTGCAGTTTCATCGCCAGAGCGTACTCGATTCATGAGATCCGCCGATTCATCAACGGACACCTTCGAATCAAACGGGCGTTCTCGTTCCACTAGGTCCGGGACAGAGCTAGAGGCTCCGAGAAAGAAGCCGGTTGGTGGACTGTATAAAGACGAACTCATTCATAGGGTATACAACGCACGCAATATACAAAAAGTTTCGCTAATATCAAATTTCATCACAAAGGTGGGAACGGATTGCCCTACCAGTTTTAAAAAGAGAGTTTCAATCCTACAAAACTAACGATCAAGGACAATCATAGGTCACTTTCAAGGCCCCTCAAAGATTCCCTTCGCTGAAGCTCACCTTTTAAGAAGTTTTTTCTGACACATGAAGGCTTGCTTGCCGGAATTGTATCTCTAACGTAAATCAAATTTTCTATCACCCGAAAATTCCTCATCATGAAAAATAATAAAACGCTTTCTCGTCGGCACTTCATTTCGACCGCAGCAACAGCCTCGATCGTAGCTCCAACCATGCTGGTAGCAAAGAAAAGTCAATCCAAGCAGCTGGTCATCGGGGAGGGAGAGCACCGCTTCGAGGTTCATCACAACTGGGCAAAACTTCCCGAAAAGTACACTTGGCAAACCACGCACAACGTCACCGTCGACAAAGCGGGCAACGTTTACGTCATCCATGAGGGTAGAGCCAACCTGAAAGATCATCCCTCGATTTTCGTATTCGACCCGAACGGCAAGTTCGTCCGGGCCTTCGGCAACCAGTTCCAAGGGGGTGGACATGGACTCGAGGTACGCCAAGAGGGCAAAGAGGAGTTTCTCTACGTTTGCGCCTACCAAAACGTGAAAGCCTTCGCCAAGCTTACCCTCAAGGGGGAAACAGTCTGGGAAAAGTATGCCCCGATGGACAGCGGGGTATACCGGAAGGGCGAGGATGGACCCGATGCCGTGAGGTTTGAAGGAAAGGGCCGCCCACGCTGGGGACGGGACGCGTTCCTGCCAACCAATTTTGCTTTCCTGGACGACGGGGGCTTTCTCCTGGCCGACGGATACGGTTCGTTCTGGATCCACCGCTACGACAAGGACGCCAACTGGGTCTCGAAGTTCGGTGGTCCGGGAAAAGGCGAAGGGAAATTCGCAACCCCCCATGGTATTTGGATCGACCGGCGCCCAGGCAAAAAGCAACGCGTTGCCATTTGCGACCGTGCCCACCACACCTTGCAGTTTCTGGAAATGGACGGGAAATACGTCGAGACCCTCAAGGGATACGGCATGCCCGCAAACTTGGATACCTGGAAGAATTTGTTGTTGGTCCCCGAACTGCACGCCCGCATCACCTTGCTCGACGAAAAGAACGAAGTGGTCGCAAAACTGGGCGACGACGTCGAGAGCGTGGTCAAGAAAAAGACCGTAAACCGGGGCAAAACCCAAACATGGAAAGCCGGGAAGTTCGTTCATCCGCACGATGCCTGCTTCGGTGCAAACGGAGACATCTATGTTGCCGAGTGGGTTGCCACCGGACGGGTGACCAAGCTCAAGAGACTTGCCTAAAGCAAAGGATTTTTATGCGCCACTTGCCAATCAAGAACAAATTATTCAAGGACAACCGGAGACGACTCACCGAGTTGCTCGAACCTCAATCGCTGGCCGTCGTCAACGCCAACGACGTGCTGCCTACCAATGCGGACGGCTCCTTCATCATCCATCCCAATGCAGACTTGTTCTACCTGACGGGTATCGAGCAGGAAGAAAGCATTCTCGTCCTGTTCCCCGATGCCCCTGACCCCAAGCATCGCGAAATCCTGTTTCTACGCGAGCCAAGTGAGCACCTAAGAATTTGGGAAGGCTTCAAGCACAGCAAAGAAGACGCAAAGAAGATTTCCGGGGTCGACTCGGTTCATTGGATCAGCGAATTCCCCGTACTCTTCAAGATCCTCATGTTCGAGGCCAAGAAAGCCTACTTGAACAACAACGAACATAACCGGGCTTCCGACGAGGTAGAGACGAGAGACCAGCGTTTCATCAGCCAAGTCCAGCGGGATTTCCCGCTGCATGGAATCGACCGATTAGCCCCTTTGCTCCACGAACTGCGCTTCGTGAAGGATCCCCTGGAGATCAAGATGATCAAGGAAGCCGTCGAGGTGACCAACCGTGGATTCCGAAAGGTGCTCCGAATGATCAAACCAGGAGTGAAGGAGTTTGAGATCGAAGGGGAATATTCCAGGGAATTCGTACGCAGACGCTGCAAATTCGCATACTCCCCGATCATTGCATCCGGAGCCAATGCCTGCACCTTGCATTACTTGCAAAACGATCAGGAATGCAAGAAAGGCGAGATGTTGCTCATGGACGTCGGGGCTTGCTACGGAAATTACAACGCAGACCTAACCCGGACGGTTCCCGTCAGTGGCAAATTCAACCGCAGACAGAAGCAGGTCTACAAGGCCGTCCTCCGGGTGCTCCGTCAATGCATCGAGAATGCAACCGTGGGGAAAGCCCACAAGGATTGGCAAAACGACTCGCATGAGATGATGACCGAGGAGTTGCTTCGCTTGAAACTGATCACTCAGGCTGAAGTAAAGAAGCAAGACCCCGCAACCCCGGCCTGTCGGAAATATTTCATGCACGGTTTGGGGCACCCCATGGGGCTTGACGTTCACGATGTCAATTCCGGACAACACTTTTTCAAGGAAAACGCGGTCTATACCGTCGAACCTGGCATTTACATACCCGAAGAAGGACTTGGTGTCAGGTTGGAGGACGATATCGTCATTACCGCGGACGGTCCCGTAAACCTCATGGCCAAAACTCCGATCGAGCCCGATGAGATCGAGCAGATCATGAACCG